>JANMYI010000238.1:0-1776 GCA_031381955.1 Burkholderiales bacterium | reverse complement strand
ATCAAGGTGATGGGCGAAGACGTGCCGGGCTATGTTGACGCCATCGTGGCCATCGCCCGCACGTTCGACCCGGGCTACGACAGCGCCACGCTGGAGCGCCGAGCCAGCCGCACCGGCCGCTACCTGGGCCTGACGCTGAGCGTGCGGGTGCACTCGCGCGCGCAGCTTGACGAGCTGTACCGCACCTTGAGCACGCACCCATTGGTTAAAGTGGTGCTGTAGTCGCATTCCACGCCCGCGGCGACCTCGACCTGGATGTGCAGCCGGGATAATCCCGCTGCATGTTGATTCGCCAACTGGGCCACGCAGACTACCTGCCGACCGCGGCGCGGATGCAGGCCTTCACCGCAGGCCGCAGCGCCGACACCGAAGACGAGCTCTGGCTGGTCGAACACGCGCCGGTCTTCACCCAGGGCCTGGCCGGTCGCGCCGAGCATGTGCTGGCTGCTGGCGCCATCCCCATCGTGCAAAGCAACCGCGGCGGCCAGATCACCTACCACGGCCCGGGCCAGGTGGTGGCCTACCCGCTGGTGGACTTGCGGCGCCTGGGCATCTACGTCAAGGAATACGTCTACCGGCTTGAACATGCGGTGCTGAAAGCGCTTGAACACTGGGGCGTCACGGGCCACCGCGTGCCGGGCGCCCCGGGCATTTATGTGCGCCTGCAAGACCCGTTCGGCCACGCCGCACTCAGCCTGCCGTTAGACCCCGCGCAGCCGTTTCGTGGCCTGGGCAAGATCGCCGCGCTGGGCGTCAAAGTCTCACACCATTGCACCTACCACGGCGTGGCGCTGAATGTGGCGATGGACCTGGCGCCCTTTGGCCGCATCAACCCTTGTGGCTACCCGGGGCTGGCCGCGGCAGACCTGGCTAGCATCGGTGTTTGCACCGACTGGGCCAGCGCGGCCCGCGTCTTCGGCGACACCCTGCGCCGCCAATTCACTTGAAAGCCGCCATGTCTCAGCCGCCCATTGACACACCCGCCTACGACCCCAACGCCAAGCAAAAGGCGCAGGCCAAAACCTCGCGCATCCCGATCAAGGTGGTGGCCGCCGAGGTGCTGAAGAAGCCCGACTGGATCCGCGTCAAGGCCGGCTCGCCCACGACGCGCTTTTACGAAATCAAGCAGATCCTGCGCGAGAACAAGCTCAACACGGTGTGCGAAGAAGCGAGCTGCCCGAACATCGGCGAATGTTTCGGCAAGGGCACGGCCACGTTCATGATCATGGGCGACAAGTGCACGCGGCGCTGCCCGTTTTGCGATGTCGGCCATGGCCGGCCCGACCCGCTGGACGCTAACGAACCACATAACCTGGCCCAGACGATCGCGGCGTTGCGCCTGAAGTACGTGGTCATCACGAGTGTTGACCGCGACGACCTGCGCGACGGCGGTGCCGCGCACTTCGTGGCCTGCATCGAGCAGGTGCGCTCGCTGTCACCCGGCACGCAAATTGAAGTGCTGGTGCCCGACTTCCGCGGCCGCGACGACCGCGCCCTGGAGATCCTGAAAGCCGCGCCGCCCGATGTGATGAACCACAACCTGGAAACCGTGCCTCGCCTGTACAAAGAAGCGCGCCCGGGCAGCGACTACGCCTTCAGCCTGAACCTGCTGAAGAAATTCAAGGCCTTGCACCCGGGCGTGCCGACCAAGAGCGGGTTGATGGTGGGCCTGGGTGAAACCGACGACGAGCTCCTGGCCGTGATGCGCGACATGCGCGCGCACCAGATCGACATGCTGACCATTGGCCAGTACCTGTCGCCCAGCGGCCACCACCT
>JANMYI010000232.1:0-6589 GCA_031381955.1 Burkholderiales bacterium | reverse complement strand
GCTGCGGCTTGCTGTGGTCGCTCGGCTACCGCTACGCGTTCTGTCGCCTGGTGGAGCGCGCGCGCGATGCACGCGAACGCGCTGAAAGCATCCTGGAACAAATTAACCTCAGCGCCCGGCGCGACACGCCCGCCGGCGTGCTGTCTTATGCCGAGCAGCGTGCGCTCGAAATTGGCATCACCATTGCCAGCGGCGCCGACGTGATCATGCTCGACGAACCCACCGCCGGCATGAGCCGCTCGGAAACCGAGCACGCGGTGGTGCTGATCCGCAAGGTGAGTGAAGGCAAGACGCTGATCATCGTTGAGCACGACATGAGCGTGGTGTTCGACCTGGCCGACCGCATCTCAGTGCTGGTGTACGGCCAGGTGATTGCCACCGACACGCCGGCCAACATCCGCGCCAACGCGGCGGTGCAGGAAGCCTACTTGGGCACGGCCACGGCCGCTGAAGAGGCCGGCCATGCTTGAAGTTAGAGATTTGCACGCCTATTACGGCAAGAGCCACATCCTGCAAGGGGTCGACTTTCGCGTTGGCGAAGGCGAGATCGTTTCGCTGCTGGGCCGCAACGGCGTGGGCCGCTCCACCACCATCAAGGCCATCATGGGCGAGGTGCAGCGCACCGGCTCGGTGAAGTTCAAGGGCCAGGAAATCGGCCGCCTCAAGCCGCACCAGATCGCCCATGCCGGCCTGGGCTACGTGCCCGAGAACCGCGACATCTTTCCGCAGCTCACGGTGCGCGACAACCTCACGCTGGGCATCAAGTCGGGCAAGAAGCAGTCGCGCTGGCGCATGAGCGACATGTTCGAACTGTTCCCGCACTTGAAAGAGCGTGCCGACACACCGGGTGGCGTGCTTTCGGGCGGCGAGCAGCAGATGCTGACCATGTGCCGCACCCTGATGGGCGACCCCGACCTGATGATGATCGACGAGCCCACCGAGGGCCTCGCGCCCAAGATGGTGGAACTGGTGGCCGGGTTGCTGGAGCGCATTGCCAGCCGCGGCGTGGCCATCCTGCTGGTGGAGCAAAAACTCACCATCGCGCTGCGCATCAGCAAGCGGCTGTACGTGATGGGCCATGGGCACATCGTGTTCGAAGGCACGGCCGCAGACCTGAAGGCCAACGAGTCGGTGCGCAAGGAGTGGCTGGAGGTGTAGGCCACTGGCGCGAGAATCGGCGCCGGCGGCCACCGTTTGCCGCCACCGTTTGCCACCACCGTTTGCCACCACCACTTGCCGCCACCGTTGCCCGCCACGAAGGAAACCCCTTGACCGAAGCCGCCCCGCAGCCGCCCTTGCCCGACCGCCTGTGCACCGACCCCCGCAGCCCGCATCACAACGCCGCCGTGTTCGAGCATGCCGTGGGCATCCGCATTAACGGCCAGGAGCGCGTCGATGTGGAGGAATACTGCATCAGTGAAGGCTGGGTCAAGGTGGCCGCGGGCAAGGCGGTTGATCGCAAGGGCCAGCCGCTGTTGATCAAGCTCAAGGGCAAGGTCGAGGCGTTCTACCGCTAACGCCGCCCGCCCCGCCATGCACCCCGACGAACGCGCCGCCCGCCTGGAACTGGCTGCCTGCTACCGCATCTTCGCCATGCTGGGCTGGACGGAGATGATCTACAACCACATCACCGTGCGCCTAACGGAACAGGTGAGCGGCGATGCCGATGCCCACGATACGCAATTCCTGATCAACCCCTTCGGCCTGCACTACAGCGAAGTCACCGCCGCCAACCTGGTGAAGATCGACTTGGCAGGCCGCGTGCTTGATGGCTCACCCCACCCGGTGAACCCGGCCGGCTTCACCGTGCACGCCGCCATCCACGCTGCACTGCCCACCGCGCATTGCGTGATGCACACCCACACCACGGCGGGCGTGGCCGTGGCGTGCCTCGAAGGCGGGCTGGCGCAGACCAATTTCTACAGCGCGCAGTTGCACGACATGGTGGCCTATCACGACTTCGAAGGCATCACCATCCACGCCGAAGAAGCGCCGCGCCTGCTGGCCAGCATCGGCAACAAGCCGGCCGTGATTCTGCGCAACCACGGCCTGCTGGCCTGGGGCGGCACCTTGCCGCAGACCTTCGCCGTGCTGTGGACGCTGCAACGCGCCTGCGACGTTCAACTGGCCACGCTGAGCATGGGCCGCGCCATTGCGGTGAGCGAGAAGGTGGCCGCGCAATGCACGCGCGACGCCTTGCAGTTCAACCCGAACCACGGCGCCGGGCGCGATGTGTTTGATGCGCTGGTGCGGCAGGTCGACCGCATCGACGCGAGTTACCGCAACCTCTGAATCAGGTTCAGCGCAGGCTCACCGTGCCGCGCTTCCAGGCCGGCGCGGCCCACTGGCCAAAAGCGGCCAGCAACTGCGGCGAGCTGGCCGACTTTTCCACCGCCAAGGTTTCAGCACCCAGCACTTCAAAGCGCCGGCCGATGCGGCCGTCGGCCATGAATTCGCGCGCCACCAGCAACCGGGGCGCGGCACCCGGCACCCAGCCCGCCCATTCCACATAGCCCAGGCCCGCCCCGCTGCTGGCCGCGGGCAGCACATCCACCGTCCAACCCTCGGCCTGCCGGCGCCACAGCCACAGCTCGGCCCAGCCTTCCAGCGGCTGCACGGCCAGGGCCAGCGCCTGGCCGTCTGGCCGCACCTGGGCCGAGGCCGGCCACACGGTGGCGTAGGTGCAGCGCTCGTGCAGCGGCTTGCCCGCACTGTGGGTGGCCGCCACAAGCTGCACGCAGGTTTGCCCGGGCTCACCCGCGCGCAGTTGCACGTGCAGCCGGCCATGGGGCGGAGCCGCAGCCAACGGTGACGCCGCCCAGCGCACGGCGCCGACGCGAATGGCGGCGTCAACGTATGGCGTGGCATCGTCGTCAGCCAGCTCGGCCTTGTTGACGGCGGCCAGTTCATCCAGCGCACGTTGCGCGCTGGCCTGCGTGGCGTCGCCGCGGCGCGATTGATCGAACGCCACCGCCGCCCACACACCGGCCCGGCGCAGGTGCAAACGCGCCTTGTCCAAGCCATTCAACTGCGCCGCGGCGTGTGGCTCGAACTGGTCGAGCAGATCGGCGCGCCAGCGGTTCAAGGCCTGGCGCTGGCGCACGCCCAGTGCGGGGTCGATGCAGTCATGCCTGGTCAGCGCCAGCATCGCGCGGGCCCGTTGTTCGGGCGTGGCCGCGGGTGCAGCGCCCGGTGCGGCGCTCGCTGCTGCGATCTGCCCGGTTGCCGCCGCGCGCGCCAGCGCCAGCACCTGGGCAAACGCAGCGCCGTCATAGCAAAGTTGCACGCTACCCGGCTGTTCATAGCTGTTGAACTTCACACCGTACAGGGCCACCACTTCCAGGTGGGCGTTGACGGCCGTGTTGTTCGCGGCCCGCGTGGAAGCGCGCTGGGCCAGGCGCTCGGCCATGGTGCCCAGCGCATCAAACGGCTCGGCGGTGATCTGCCCGGCCGGCGCGGCCTTCAGGTAGGCCGCCACGTAGGCGATGCCCAGCGCCTCGGCGCCCGGCGTGTCGCGCAAGAAGCGCAGCACGGCCAGCAGTTGAGGCGCCTCGGCTGGCACAGTGCCCACCACCCGCACTTGGCTGGTGCGCACGTAGCCCGCGCGTTCACGCCGGTGGTCATAGACCTGCAGGTGATCGAGCCTGTGCCCGCGCACTTCCAGTAAGTCGCCCTGCCAGAGTTGGGCGTGGCTGGCGGCCGTGCCGCTGGGGGCGGCGCGCAGCGCCGTCTGGTCCTGAGTGACGAGCGCCAGCATGGTGGCGCCTGCAGCAGCGGTGGCGATGATCATCACTGCTCCTCTTCTTCCTTGGCCGCGCGCGCTTGCGGCGCGGGCAGGTTGCCCACCAGGCCCGAGGCGATGAAGCGCCCGTCAGTGCCCGGTGGGGCGATGATGACCTGCACCTTGTCTGAGAGCTTGTCGGCCACGGTCTTCTGGATCAGCAGCGGGTGGCGGCTGAGCAGCGCGCCTTCACGCGCCATTTGCTCGGTGTTGACGCGGCCCACGCGGTCGAGCCGGTAGGCCTCGGCATCGGCTAACCTTTGGCGTGAGTCAGCTTCACCCGCGGCTTCAATGCGCCGCGCCTGCGCGCTGCCCTCGGCCTGCTTGATGCGTGCGCCTTACTCGGCCTCGGCCTCCAGTTGCCGCTGCTCGATCTGCTTTTGCTTGAACGGCAGCACATGGCGCATGGCTTCTTCCTGCGCCTTGGCCGCAATCACCTGCTCGCTGGCCGCGGCGGCGGCCGAGGTCTCGCGCCGTGCCTTGTCCGCCAGCGCTTCAAGTTCGGTTTGGCGCACCTGCTTTTCCTTCAGCTCCAACGTGTAGCGCATCTTCTCGGTCTCCAGGCCTTCGGCCAGCAGGCGGTCCATGCCGCGGCGGTAGTCAGCGGGCAAATCCACTTTGCCGATCTGCACGCTCTTCAGGTTGATGCCATCAGCTGCCAGCTTGGTGCGCAGCTCGGCTTCAATGGCTTGCTGGATTTCAGTGCGCTTGGTGGAAAAAATCTCGCGCACCGTGTAGCGCGCAAAGGCCTTGTAGGTCACGGCCTGCATGGCCGGGGCCACGACTTCACCATCCAGGTCAGCCGGCAGGTTGCGCGCGATGTGCGCCACCTTGTCGGGGTCCACCGCATAGCGCACCGTCAAATCCACGCCGAGCGACAGCCCTTCCACCGATTGATACGGCGCAGCGCCATTGGCCAGCCGCCCGGCCGCGGGGCGCACCACCTGGTCACGCAGCGCAAAGTGGCGCAAGGTGTGCAGGCCGGGCAGGCGCAGGGCCGGGCCGTCACCCAGCACGGTGCTGCTGCCGGTGAACAAGTTGGTGCGCACCGCCAGCTCGCCACCGGGCACGGTTTGCAGCGGCGGGTGCTGCACCAGCAGCCAGGCCGCCAGCAGCGCCACGGCCAGGGTGAACAGGGCGCGGCGCAGGCCCACCAGGCGCTGCATGCCGCTGCCTGTGTAGGTGAAGACCTTGTTCAAGGCCGATGTCAGGGGGGTGAGGTTCAGGGTCATTGCGGCTCCATGGGTGGTTGAGGGGACGCTGCTGATTCTTTGCATCACCCCCGGAGCATGAAAGCGGCGCGCCCGCCCAGTTCACTCGCCCAACGGAAGAAACCTTCACACCTGACGCCCGGGGCCATCGAGATAATCAAGTACACCAATCCACAGGTATCGAAACATGATGAAAGCGATGGATTCGGCCCGAGGTCTAGGCGCAAAGCACAGCCATGCCGGGTGGCATGGCGAGCATTTGCAACGACGAGATCGGGTCGAAGACACGCTTTCATGTTTCGATGCGTGTGGGTTGGTGTACTAAGCCATGCCCAAGGTTGCCGTGATCGAAGACGATGTGCCCACCAGCAACCAGCTCAAGGGCTGGATCGAGGCCGCCCGCCCGGGCATCGAGGTGCAGCAATGGTTCAACCGCGATGAAGCCGAAGCCGCCATCGCGCGTGAACGCTATGACGCCGTGGTGCTGGACATCGAGCTCGGCCGCGAGCGCCATGCCGGGGTGGCGCTCATCAATGCCATCAACAAGCGCGGCGGCACGCCGGTGCTGGTCGTCTCGGCCATGCCGGCAGCCATTTATCGCAGCATCATGAAGGCGCTGGACGCTTGGGACTATCTGCAAAAAACAACGTTTGGCGAAACTGACTTTGCTGAGACGTTTTTGGAGATTCTGCGCAGCGCCAAACCGCCAGCAGCACCGACTGCGCAAACGACATCGGCCAGCGAACTCAGCCTGGACCCGCTGAAGCAAGCCGCCCCCCTGTGGCGCGGCCAGCGCGTGAACCTGCCGCTCACCGCCCAGCGCATCCTGGCGGCGCTGCATGCCCGGCGCGGCGAGGTGGTGAGTTATGACGAGCTCTACCAGGTGATCAAGAGCGGGCGCAACCGCGACAACGTGCGCAAGCACGTGAGCACCATCCGCGAAGCCTTCCGTGAACTCGACCCGGCTTTTGACGAGATCGAAAACGTGCCCATGCGCGGTTTTCGCTGGGTCAAGACGTGATCCATTGGCGCTTGCCCGGCCGCGTGCCGCTGCGCCTGCGGGTGCTGTTTCGCAGCGTCTTCGCGCTGCTGGCGCTGGCCCTGGTGGCGCTGGCGCTTTCGGTGTTGCAAGACGAGAAGCAGCGCAGCCACCGCGTCTATGCCGATGGGTTGAAGAAAAGCCAGGCGCAGATCGCCGCGCGCCTGCGCCACCCCAGCGGCCAATTGGCGCTGCTCAACCCCGGCGCGGCAGACCGGCCGGCGCAGCCGGTGCGCCCGCTGATGCTGCCGTTTGCGGCGCTCGATTTCGACGATCGCAACAAAGCCCAGCAAGCGGTGGAAGTGGCCGGCTGCGCGCTGCAATACCCCAGCGGCGCCACGCTGTGCGCCGGCGTGGGCAGCAACCCCTATGCGGGCGGTTTTGTCTACCTGGTGGCCAGCCTGGCCGCGGGCGAACTGGTGGCCCACCAAGGTGGTGACTTGGCATTGACCGGCACGCACCGCGCCGTGGTGGAACTTGACTATCGTGGCCAGGCCAGCCGCTGGGTTGCGCCTTATGAGTTGAGCGCCGATGGCCGTGGCCGCCTCACCGGCTATG
>JANMYI010000212.1:0-3990 GCA_031381955.1 Burkholderiales bacterium | reverse complement strand
CATTCGGCCACCGTGCGCGCTTGCGTCCACTGTTCCACCACGGCCATCATCGCGGCCCAATTCGCGCCGCGTGCCGGCACCGTGGCAAAGCGCGCGTCGCTGCGCAGCGCGGGCAGCGCTGTCACCTCGCACAACGCGGCGAAGTTGCGTTCAGTGATGGGCGCGATCAGCACATCGCCGTCGCTCGCCAGCACGGGGCAATAGGCCGCGCGCGGCACCGCCACCGGGAACTGCGCCTCCTGCATTTCATACACCAGCAGGTTGATCATGCTGTCCATCAGCGCCACATCGACCACCTGGCCCTGGCCCGTGAGGTGGCGCTGCAGCAGCGCGGTCTGGATCGCAGCAAAGCCGTTCAGGCCGCCCAGCAAGTCGGCGGTGAAGGTGGCGGTGGCGGCCGGCCGCGTGCGGTCACCGGCGTTGCGCATCAGCGTGCGCTCGTAGCCGCTGGCGGCCTGCACCATCATGGCGTACGCGGCGCGGTCGTGCGTGGGGCCGCTTTGGCCGTAGCCTGAAATCGAACAGAAGATCAAGCGCGGGTTCAACGCGCACAACTCGGCTGCGCCCAGGCCCAACCGGGCCATCACGCCGGGGCGGAAGTTTTCCACCACCACATCGGCCTGTGCAGCCAGTTGTTTGACCAAGGCCAGCGCCTGCGGGTTTTTCAAGTCGAGCGCCAGGCTGCGCTTGCCGGCATTGAGCTGGCCGAAATAGGTGCTGTGGCGCGCACCGCTGGCATCAGCGCGCAGCGGCAGGCGCAGGCGCATGTCGTCGCCCTCGGGCGGCTCGATCTTGATGACTTCGGCGCCCATGTCGGCCAGCAGCCGCGCGCAATACGGGCCGGCCAGCATGATGGAAAAGTCGAGCACGCGCAGGCCGTGCAGGGCGCGTGGCGGGGCCGGGTTGGCGGGTGACGAGGGTGCGCTGATAGACGGCATGGCGTTCATGCGCTCATCGTGCACCACGGGCCGGCTGATGGCGTGGCGCAGGCTGCACAGCTGCTGTGCCGGGCGCCATGCCGCGTGAACTCAACCCGCCGCCAAGTGCTCGCCCGCAAACTCCAGAAACGCCCTCACCCGTGCGCTCAAGTGCCGCCGGCTGGGGTAGACGGCGTAGATCGGCTCGCGCTCCAGTTCATGCGCATCGAGCAGCGTGACCAGCGCGCCGCTTTGCAGCTCGCCCGCGATGTGATAGTCGGCCAGCCGTGCAATGCCCAGGCCTTGCACCGCCAGCGCGCACAGCAAGTCGCCGCTGTTGGCCGCCACCAGCGCGCGCAGGTCTTGCGTTTGAACCTGCTCACCCACACGCAGCGGCCAGCGGCTGCGGAATGAACCGGGCAAGAAGTTCAAGCAGGTGTGTGGCGCCAGTTCAGCCGGCGTGGCGGGTGTGCCACAACGTTTGAGATAAGCCGGGGCGGCGCACAGCCGCCAGCGCGCCACGGTGATGCGCCGCGCCACCAGGGTGGAATCAGGAATCGGGCCGCTTTGGAACGAGATGTCGATTTGCTGCTCGAACAGATCGGGCGGCGTGGCCGCCGTGACGAACTCCACCCTCAGGCCCGGGTGGCGCGCCAGAAACGCCGGCATCAGCGGCGCCAGGCGCTGGCGCGCAAAGGCTGGCGTGCTGCTCAGCCGCAACACGCCGGTGGCTTCACTGGCCCCCGGGCCGACGCTGGCCTCGGCCTCTTCCAGCGCCGCCATCACCTTCTGCGCCGCGGCCAGGAACTGCTCGCCTTCCTGCGTGAGTTGCAAGACGCGCGAAGTGCGGTGGAACAGCCGCACGCCCAGGCGATCTTCCAGCCGCTGGATCACCTTGCTGATGGTGGAAGGGTCGAGGTCGAGCGAGCGCGCAGCGGCCGAAAAGCTCGCCACTTCGGTGACGCGCAGAAAGAAGCCGAGTTCGCGGATGCGGTCGTTCATGGGGCGGCAGTGTAGTGAGCAGCGAGCCTGACTTGCGGGTTGGACTTGCAGGCAAGTGCCGCGCAGGCTGCGTCAAAAACCCTCATGCGCTGGCCACCAAGCGGGCGCTTCCCGGGTCGTAGACCACATCGGTGATCGACCCATTCCGGATGCGCTCGACGGCCTCATCAATCACATGCAGGGGCACGAGGAACCATTCTCTCGGCTTGACGGGTTGGCCGAAGCGGTCTTCGATGGTCAAGTCAATCTGCGCGGCGCCGAACAAGCGGTGAAAGATGCTCTCCAGCCGGTTACGGTTCAAGTTGTGGAGCTTGTAGGTGACAACCACCTCAACGCCGGCCAACAAATAGGTGGCGTCCTTTTCCGCGCCGGCAATGCGGGTCTCCACCTTGCCGCCAGTCACCCCGATCTTGTGAATCAACTTCGCGGTGCTCGGCCACGAAGGGGTGGCTAGAGAGGCTGCGCAGCACATAGATGCATCCGCTCTCGATGTCTTCAGGTTCGGGTGCATCGCCAAACAGCGGCCCCATGTCGGGTTCAGTCAGGCGGCGGCCGGTGTCGTCCTTGTACAGCGCGCGCTGCAAGGAACGGCGCAGCAAGTTGCTTTGCGTGCCGTTGGCATAGACGACGCGCAGCCGTGCATCGCTTTCACCATTCGGAGCCTTGATGGCTGCAGCCATGTCAGCCACGTAGGCGAGCTGCCCGCCAACGATGAAGAAATTGCCATCAACAATGCTGGCGTCGCGCATGAAGCGCGGCCTGCACCTGGCGCAGCGATTTCTCATCCATCGCTTTGGCCAGCACCGCGTAGGCGGCATCAAAGGGGTTGATGCGGTCGATCAAGTCAATGTCCAAGTCGCGCACATTGACAAACTTGCGCACCCCGTCCAGCAAGGCCATGTTGCCTGGCGCCGTGCTGCCGCCCACGCCGGCGCTGTTCGCATCGGCCTGGGCCAAGGCCAGCTTGGCCTGCTGCGTGATGTTCATGGCGGCCACGGCGTGCTGGCGAATGGCTTCCTGATCGACTTGTACATCTCTGGTCGGCGACGGACAAACGAACGGGGGCACGTAGGCAATCTTTGGGAGCGTTTGCTCGCACTGACGAAACTTGGCCCAGCCACCCGTAGGTATGGCGTAGAGCGTCTGGCTCGTTTGGTAGCGCAGCCCAACTCCAAAGTTGTGCTCCTTGTTATCTGCGTCCCGCCAATGAACCATGATCTCGATCAGGAGCAGCTTTTGCGGACTTTGCGGATTTTTCTCGCTACGCCCCTGGCCTACATTGAGGTCTTTCCACAACAACCGCAAGCCTGGCACGGGGAGCGCTGTGAAGTTTGGAAGGATGACCTGAATGCCCTTGGAACTGTTGCCGCTGCGCGGCACCCTGGAAAACTCAGCCACACAAATTGCCAGATCGCAAGGGCCTGCAAGACGGTGCTTTTCCCGCTGTTGTTGCGCCCCACCAGCAGATCGAAGTCAGTGAAGTCGTAGGACTGCTCGCTGATGCTCTTGAAGTTGCGCAGCGTAAGTTTGTGAATCATTGGATCAGTCCCTTCTCGACATCACGGTAGGCATTGCGCGCCGCCTTCAAGTAGCCGACGCAAAAGTCCGCGCGCTTTGAAACCTCCAGCGTCGCCCTCAGTGCCCAAAGCAAGTGCTGCTCGATGTTGTCGAATATTCTGGACATGCACCCCTCTTTGATCGCGGCGATTGTGCAGCGGGGCATGCCCCGTCGACACGCCGGCGCACCGGGATGCGAAGGTGACGGGGGCGGTGCTTCCTACAATGCCGCGCCCACCACAGCCCCCACCCGCATGCCTTCGGAAAGTGCCGCCCCTTTCGATGTTCTGGTGGTCGGTGCCGGCCCAGCCGGCAGCGCTTGCGCGCAAACGCTGGCGCAAGCCGGCAAGCGCGTGGCCCTGGTCGACCAACATGCCTTTCCCCGCGACAAGGTTTGTGGCGATGCCCTGATTCCCGATGCCCTGGCCGCGTTCAAGCAGCTTGGTGTGTTCGATGAAGTCATGGCTGCGGCGCAGGCGGCCAGCCATGTGGCCTGCATCGCGCCGCGCGGCGG
>JANMYI010000192.1:0-4381 GCA_031381955.1 Burkholderiales bacterium | reverse complement strand
GTGGGCGAACAGGCGCTGCCGCAAAGCAGCGTGTCGAAGTTCTACGACGTGCAGTACGCCGTACCGGCCAGATTGATTGGCCGCAAGAAGGCGGTGACCGTGCGCTTCCAGGCGCCGAACTTGTGTGCCGGGCGCGCCAGGTCGGCTATGGCCGTTGGCGGCTGGTACTGCGGGCCTTCCTCGCGCCAGGCCTGCCACCAATCGAGCGGTGCCTTCCAGCCCCAATCGAAAAAGCTGCGAAAGGGCACGTCGCGCACGCGTCCGCGCAGGGCGAGCACGCTCACATAAACATTCGGGCCCCAGCTCTTGTCGATCTTCAGTTCGATGGTGGGGTCGTCACCGCGCAGCGTGAGCACGCGGCTGGCCATCACGCCTTCACGCTCCACGCTGAGCAGCACGGTGGCTTCGCGGAACGGCATGCGCACTTGCAGCCGGGCGGTGTCACCGGGCTGGTACTGTTTCTTTTCGGGCAGCAGGTCGATGCGGTCGTCGTTGTCTTGCGCAAACCAGAGTTCGCCGCTGCGCGTGACCCACAGGCTGGCCGCCGCTTCAGCGGCGCGGCCCTGTGCATCGGCACTGGTGGCCACCAGTTCCACCTGGCCGGGGCGCTGCAAATCAACGTCACACTCAAGCTGGCCGCGGGCGTCGCTCAGGCCGCTGCACAGCACCCCCAAATCCACCACCTGGCTGCTGTCGTCATACGCATACAAGCCACCGACCATGCGCTTGCGAAAGCTGTTGCGCACCTGGTGGCGAGCGCGCAGTTCGACCTTCTGGTTGACCAGTGGTTTGCCGCCGGTGCTGAGCGCCAGCACCTGCACGCGCTGGCGCGCGCCGCGCGTGCTGGCCCAGCCCTGGGTGCGCAGGCCCAGCACCACCTCGCTGGGCCACAGTTCGATGCGTGTGGCGGCGGTTTTCACCTCGCCACTCGGGTCGGTGTAGTTCGCCTCGGCCTGCAACACGCTCGGCCGCTTGATGGCCGGCAGGTCTTTGAGCAAGAGGGTGGCCGCACCCTGGGCGTCGGTCTTGGCGGCGATCTTGTCGGCCACCAATCGGGCGTCGTCGCTCGGCTCGTCTTCACTGCTGGCGGCCTGTGGCGTGGCATCAAGCCGCGGCGCGGCGAAGCGGTATTCCTCGTAGCCGGCAAAGTCGACGGTGCGCTCGCGCAGCAAGGCGCTGGCCTGCACCGGCGCCCCGGCCACCGGCCCGCCGGCCATGAAGTTGAGTTGCAGTTGCAGCGCCAGCTCACTTGGCGCGGTGGCAATGAGCTTGGGCGCAGACAAGCGCGCGTCGATCAACGGAACGCGAAACTCTTCAACCCGGAACTCGCCGCTTTGCTGGCTGAACGCCTCGCGCCCGGGGCGGGCCGGGCGTTCAAGCTCGATGCGGTATTGGCCCAGCTTGGCACCCGCCGGCACCTCGAAGCGCGTGCTGACCTGGCGCGCGCCTTGCCAGGCTAGGGGCAGGAAGCTTTCTTGGCCGCTGCCGCTGTGCACGATGCGTGCGCGCGTGGGCAGGTCTTCAATTTTGGGCAGGCTCAGGCCCGCTTTGGTTTCCGTGCGCACGAAGTGCTTCATGGCCAGCGTTTCACCCGCGCGCACCAGGTTGCGGTCGAGCACCGTGTGGGTGCGCAAGTCGGGTTGCGGGCCTGAGCTGGTGAGGAAGTTGAAGCGCCAGGGCTCGATGCCCTTTTGCCAGCTGCTCAGCACGAACGACACATCGGCACGGCCTTGCTCATCGGTCTTGCGCGCGCTGACGAACAGGGTGTCGTCATCCGCACAGGCGGTGTTGCGCAGCGGCAAAGGTTCACTCATTCGCGCCAGTCCGCTGGCGTCGGTACTGCCGCTCCACAGCACGCGGCCGGTGCAGTCGTTGATGGCCACTTGCGCGCCGGCCACGGGGTGGGCGCGGTCCAGCGTGGTCACCCAAACCACGGCGTTCTCGCGGCCGCGCTTGACATGCACGCCCAGGTTGGTGACGAGCGCGGCGGTGCGCACGTACAGCGGCGCGGGTTTGGCCAGCAGCGCGGCGCCCAGGCGGGGCGACTCGATTTCCACCACATGCAGGCCGGGCTCGGGCAGCGGCACGCCCACCACTTCAAGCGCGCGTTTGGCCGCGCCATCGAGCTGCGGCAAATCAAGCTTGCGCGGCGCGTCTTGCGCGCTGAAGGCTGAAGCCTCGCGCGCTTCGAGCTTGTCGTCCAGCTCGCGCAGCCTGGCCAGCCAGCGCGCCATGTCGGCGTCAGCAGTGACGCGCAGCACCCGCACCGCGCCGCGCGCCACTTCGCCTTGCACATGGCGCAGCGTGAGCGGCAGCATGGCGCCGGCGTTGAATTCGATGATGCCGAACGCACTGTTGGCAAACTTGGCCAGCGGCGGCGCCTCGCCACTGCGCACGGCCAGCGGGAACTGCGCCGCATTGGCCAGCTTGCGGCCGGTGTGGTCCACCAAATTAGGCGGTACTTCAAGCTGGAAGCTGGCGTTCTCTGCCTGCACCGGCGCGAACTGCACGCTGCTCACTTCGGGGCTGGCGTCGTCGGCATCAAACCGCGGCTTCAAGGCGTCGCCGCGCGGCGGCCGCAGCACCAGCTTGGCGGCCAGCGCACGCGGCACCGGAGAGCTGAAGTTCAGCGTGAACGGCAGCATCGGCAGGCAGGGCGCAGCGGCGCGTTCGCGCTGGCAATGGAACTCGGCGGTGAAGCGCTTGCGCACGGCAAAGCTGTATCGCTGTTCAGTGCTCGTCAGCACCTCGGGCTGGCTGGCCGCGGCGATGCCCTGGCCCCACACCAGCCGCACTTTGGCCTCGTTGGGCAGCGGGCGTTCGCACGCCAGCAGCAGCACCCGCGCCTGGCGCGCGCTTAAGCGGCGCGCCTTGATGACCTCATCGCGCTGCGCACCGCTGATGATGCGCACCGGCACCCGGTCGCCCAGCCCTTCGATCTGGCACCAGGCGTGGCGCAGCACGCTTTGCGCTTGCGCCGCGCCGTTCAATTCGAGCAGGAAGGTTTGATCTTCTTCGATCTGTGCGCCAGCAAACGGCCGGGTTGACAGGACAGCCGGCCCGCCGGTGGAAAAGCTGGCCTCGCGCGCCCCTTCGAGGCTGCCTTGCAGCGGCTTCCAGCCGGCACGCAGGCTGATGCGGCAGCGCACGCCGGGGCCCAGCGGGTCGCGAAAATCGTGCACCCAGGTGCGCTCGTCTTCCCAACGCGCGCTGGCCGGTGGCGTGGCGCCGGTGCAGCTCACTTCAAAAGGCGCTGGCGCAGCGGCCTGGCCCAACGCCACCACGTCGGCGCTGAAACGGGCGCTGATCTGCTGCACGCGCGGGCTTTCACCGCGCGGGCTGAGCGTGACGGTGAAGGCCTGGGCGGCGCCGCAGACCAGACCGATGCCCAGGCACAGCGCGCGCAGCAAGGCAGTCATGCCAGTGGGGTCACGGCGCTTCGCGCGACCCGCTACGCAAGAAAGAACCCGGACCAAGCGAACGCCGCGGAACCGGCTTTGCCGGGCCGCTGGCGTTGCCCCCTTGAGGGGGCGCACGAAGCGCGTAGGGGGTGTTCACACTAACGCGCGGCGCAGCTCGGCCGCGCACATGGCCACCGCGGTGTTGGCTTCGTCGATCACCCGGCCCATGGTGATGAAGCCGTGGATCTGGCGCTCGAAGCAGACATGCGTGGCGGTGTTGCCGGCCTGGGTGAGGGCCTGCGAATACTGCAAGCCTTCGTCGCGCAGCGGGTCGTAGCCGGCGGTGAGCACGAAAGCCGGCGGCAAACCTTTGAGATCACTGTGCAGCAGCGGGCTGGCGCGCCAATCAGCGTCGTGCGCCGGGTCGGTGATGTAGTGGTCGTGGAAATAGGTGATGGTGTCGCGCGTGAGCAGGTAGCCCTCGCCGTTGCTGGTGTGCGAGGGGGCGCCGCGGCGCATGTCGGTGCCGGGGTAGATCAGGAGCTGGAAGCGGATCGGCAGGTCGCCCGCGTCGCGCGCCAGCATCGCCACCACGGCCGCGAGCTTGCCACCTGCACTGTCGCCGCCGACCGCCAACCGCGCCGCATCGACGCCGAGCGCGGCCGCGTTGCGATGTATCCAACCCGTGGCGGCCAGGCAGTCGTCCACCGCAGCCGGGAAGCGGTGCTCGGGCGCCAGCCGGTAGTCCACCGCCACCACCGCGCAACCCGACGCGTAGGCGAGCTCGCGGCACAGCGTGTCGTGGGTGTCGAGGTCGCCGATCACCCAGCCGCCGCCGTGGTAGTACACCAGCACCGGCAACAGCACCTCTGCCGCCGTGCCGGCCGGGCGGTACCGGCGCAGCGGGATCGCGCCGTGGGTCCCTTGGGCCTGCACGTCGCGCACCAGCGCCACTTCGGGCGGCGCCGGCTGGGCGAAGG
>JANMYI010000181.1:0-2127 GCA_031381955.1 Burkholderiales bacterium | reverse complement strand
CCTGCGGCGTGCGGCAGTCGGACCTGATCACCGTGCTGCCACGCAACTTTGTGCCGGCCACCGGTTTCGCCGAGCAACTCCAGTGCTGCGAATTGCCGTTCGACATGCCGTCGATCGAAGTCGGCTTGCTGTGGCACCGCCGGCACGCGGCCGACCCGGCCCAGGCGTGGCTGCGCCAGACAACGGTTCAGGCGGCGCAACTTGTTTGCGCCCACCGCGACTGGGCCAATGGGCCCGGCAGCGCTGCGGCTTGAGGCCTGGAGCTTGGCAGTGGGTGTCGGCAGTGGGTGTCGGCAGCGGGTTGCGGCGAACGGGTGTTCTGCTACAACGCTGGCCCCGGGCGCATCCGCTCAGCCGACGTGTTCACCATGAAGACTGCACAAAGCGTCGCACGGCCTGGCCGCACGGCATTGCCGGTGGCGTGAACGAGGCGCTGATGGCCGCGCGCATCCTCACCCTGAACGCGGGCTCGTCGTCGATCAAGTACGCCTTGTTCGATGCCGCCGGCAACCTGCAAGAGCCGCAGCGCAGCGGCCTGATTCAGGGCCTGGGCGTGGGCGGCCGTTCGCACCTGCGCGCGTTGCAAGAGCTGCTGGGCCAGCTCGGCCATGAGCCGGTGGTGGCCGTGGGCCACCGCATCGTGCATGGCGGCACGCGCTTCACGGCGCCGGTGCTGATCGACCAAGCCGTGTTCGACGACATCGCCGTGCTGCAAAGCCTGGCACCGTTGCACCAGCCGCACAACCTGGCCGGCGTGAGTGCGGCGCGCGTGGCCTTTGCCGAAGCGGCGCAGGTGGGCTGCTTCGACACTGCGTTTCACCACAGCATGCCCGAGGTGAACCAGCGTTTTGCCTTGCCGCAGGCGCTGCACGCCGCCGGCATTCGACGCTATGGCTTTCACGGCTTGAGCTATGCATCCATCTGTGCGCAATTGCATGCGCTGGACCCGCTGGCCGCGCCAGGCCGCATCGTCATCGCCCACCTGGGCAACGGCGCCTCAATGTGCGCGGTGCAGGGCTTGAAATCGGTGGCCACCACGATGAGCTTTTCGCCGCTCGACGGCCTGCCCATGGGCACGCGCTGCGGCGCGCTCGACCCGGCGGTGGTGCTGCACCTGCTGCAGCGCGGCGGGCGCAGTGTTGACGAGGTGGCGCAGCTGCTGGCGCGCGAATCGGGGCTGCTCGGGCTTTCAGGCGTGTCGGGCGACATGCGCGAACTGCAAGCCAGCACTGCGCCCAGCGCGCGGTTGGCGATCGACTATTTTGTTGAACAGGTCTTGCAGCACCTGGGCAGCCTGGCCGCGGCGCTGCGTGGGCTGGATGGCCTGGTGTTCACCGGTGGCATGGGCGAGAACGCGGCCGCGCTGCGTGCGCGCATCGTGGCAGGTGCGGCGTGGCTGGGTTGCCGGCTTGACGCACAGGCCAACGCCGCGGCGGCGCCGGGCGTGATCAGCACGCCTGACAGCCCGGTGCAGGTGCGCGTGTTGCGCACGCAGGAAGAGGCGGTGATCGCGCGGCAGACTGCGGTGGTGGCCGGGTTGCGCGCGCCCTCTTCCTGACAAAAAGATACTGTATTTTGGTACTCTGTCGTCGCCAGGTCTGAATCCACCACGCAGACTGCTGTGCCGGGGATGGCTTTGAGGCATGGTGTTCCGGATTCAGTATTGATTCAATGTCGCCATTCACCTTGGCCGTTTTTGGGGAGATATTTTTGTGACACTTCCCGGTTCTGTGCCCTCGCCGCTGACAGGCAGGGATGCGCCCTTGGTCAAGACGCTCACCTCGGCCCGTTCGATAGACGGGTACAGAAGGGAGTTTGACTTTGATGTATCAAAGTACTTCATTGGCATTCCCGAGTTCGGGGTATATCAGTGCGACACAGGTTATCGATTTTTTTATCCATTTACCCTGACAGCCGACGAATCACTTTATCGATGTCTGGAGGGCTTTGAATACGAAGAGAATAAATGGGAATTCAGTACCGCGCTGGCGCAGGTGCGTGCTCAAGACCGGTTGCTCGACGTGGGCTGTGGCGAAGGGAGTTTCCTGGCCAAGGCCAAGGGCAAGGGCGCGTCGGTATCCGGCATGGAGCTGAACGGGGCGGCGGCGGCAGTGGCCCGAGGCAAGG
>JANMYI010000156.1:0-3546 GCA_031381955.1 Burkholderiales bacterium | reverse complement strand
CTTCGCGCGCCACCGCGCCGGTGGCGGTTTCGGCCAGCCACTGCGGGAAGCGCGGCCGGCCGGCGTCGAGTGCAAAGCGCAGGGTGTGGCGGCCCAGCACCTGCAAGCCTGCAATGGGCTGGTCGTAGTCGAACGGCTTTTTTTGCTCCAGCGCCGCGCGGCGCAGCGCCAACAGGCCGCTGATGCCGGCTTGTTCCATCGAACTCCAGCCCGGGCTCTTGGTGGCCGGGTCGGCCAGGCGTTTGATGCTGTAGGCGTAGTCGGCCGCCACCAGCTCGCGCGGCTTGCCGCCGAAGGCCGGGTCGGCCGTGAAATAAACACCCGGCTTGAGGTGAATGGTCCAGGTGCGAAAGTCGGCCGACGCTTCGGGCAAGGCGGCGGCGGTGGCCGGCCGCAGCTTGGCCGGCCGCGCCAGCGGGTCGTATTGCAGCAGCGGCTCGAAGATGTGGGCAATGATCTGGAACGAGCGCGCATCACCCACGCGCGCGGGGTCAAAGCCAGTCTCGCTTTGCATCGCCAGGCGCAGCACCTTGGGCGCGGGTGGTGCCTGCGCCGCAGCGCTGAACACGGCCACGGCCAGCGCGGTGACGCCAAAGCGGGTGAACCGGGTCATAACGATAGAGGTGACGCTGCGGTGACTCAGACCACGCGCGGGAAGTCTCGCCGCACGGCCACGCGGTCACCCTGGTCAAAGTGCCACCACTCGGTGCTGATGCCGCGAAAGCCGCCGCGCGCCATGGCCGCGTGCAGCCAGCCACGCTCGGTGACTTGTGCTGCGCTCAGCACGCCCAGGGCCAGGTGCTCGGCATCGAGCGCTGGGTGCGAGCGCAGGCTCATTTCATCGAAGGCCGAACCCATGTCCACCTCGGCGCCTTCGGCATCGAGCAGCGTCACGTCCACCGCCATGCCGAAGGAATGGATCGAGCCGCCTTGCGGGTGGGCGAAGTAGGCCTGCGCCGGCGTGCCCACCACCTCGGCCCAGATCTGCTCCTGCACGCGCTGCGGGCGCAGCGCATCCAGCACCAACAGCCGGTAGCCCGGCCGCGCGCTGCGCAACCAGGCGGCAGACTCCTCCAGCCCGGCGGCGGCCTCGCGGCGCAGCCAGGCGCAATCGAGCCCCTGGTAGAGCACGCGGCCGGCGAAGTTGTTGGGGCTGGCATAGCGCAGGTCGACGCCCACGCCATGCAGGCTGGCCAGGGCACGAAAGTCCGGGTGCTGGGGGATGTGCTCGCAGTGAATCAAATCAGAAGAACTTGTAGTCCAGCGTGAAGGTGAACGAGCGGCCACGCGGGTCGGCCACACGCGGCTCCCACGAGCTGCCGGCGCCGGTGTTGGTGTCGTACGCGGCAGAGAAGGGCGGGTCTTTGTCCATCAGGTTCTTGATGCCGAAGGTGAGGCCCAGGTTCTTGATGCCTTTGTAGTTGACGCTGGCGTTGACGACCGAGTAGCTGCCCACATAGGGGTGCCAGTCGGGCGGCACGACGCTGCCGTTGGCCACGCCGGGCAGCACGGCGTCTTTGTAGCCGTTGCGGAAGAGCTGGGTCAGCGTGGTCGTCCAGGGGCCCTGGGCGTAACTGCCGGTGAGCGAGTATTTCCAGCGAATGCCAAGATCGCCCGTGCGCGTGAACACACCCACTTCGCTCGGACCGAAGGGCGCGCTGGTGAGCAGGCGCGAGCGCTTGTCAAGCAGGTAAGTGCCTTCGAACGTTGCGCCCCACTTGCCGCTGAGCACCGAGCCGTTGGCGCGCGCGGTCACGTCCAGCCCCTTGGTGATGGTTTCACCGGCGTTGATCCAGCGCGTGTCGATGGTGGTGAGCACGCCACCGGTGTAGACAAAGGCGTCGGGGAACAGCGCGTAATTGGCGATCAACTGGGCCACGCTCGGGCTCAGGATGGTGCCGAGCTTGCGGATGTTCCACAGGTCAGCGCCGACGCTGACGTTTGCCACCGGTTCCCACACGAAGCCGGCCGTCCATTGCCGGCTGCGCTCGGGGCCCAGGTTGGCCTTGCCGCCGAACAAGGTGTTGGGGTTGATGGATTCACAGCCGGGTTTGGTGGCATCGACCAGCAGCGTGGGGCACTTGGCCGGGTCGACGATGGTGGCGCCGCTGGTGGGTGAGGTGGTGGTGCCGAAGAACTGCTGCGCAAAGTTCGGTACGCGAAAGCCCTCGTTGTACGAGGCCCGGGTGATCAGGTTGGGCAGCGGCGCAAAGCGCAGCGACACCTTCGGGTTGGTGGTGGTGCCAAAGCCGGTGTACTTGTCTTGCCGCCCGGCCACGGTGAGTTCAAGCTGCTTGGTCACCGGTATTTGCACCTCGGCAAAGAAGGCGTCGATGTCGCGCTTCACGGTAGGTAGCGTGTTCACGCTGTCGAACGGCGCGTTGAAGATGCGCGCTTGCGTGGCCGCATCGGTGACGTTGCCGTCGAAGCGGTATTTCTCGACGCGCTTGTCCAGCCCCACGGCGGCCATCACCTCGCCGCCGGGCAGGCGGAACAACGGGCCGCTGGCCGTGGCATCAGCTTGCGTCATGGTCACCTTGCCGCCGTACAGCGTGGTGCCGTTGGCGGAAATGGCGGCCAAGGCGGCCAGTGCTTCGGGGGTCTGCGCCTGGCCCGGCAGCACGAACGGGTTGAGCACGCCGGTTTTGATGAGGTTGGCGAGCTCGATGCCATAGAAGTAGCCGTTGCCCAGGACTGACGTGCCGTCGCTGGTGGCTTGTGCGTAGCCGACCCGGTAGTCCCAGCCGCCGATCAACGGGCCATCAGCGCCGACCAAAAAGCGCTGCGTGTCAGACTTGGTGTCGAGCTGGCGCGGGCCGCATTCCAGGCAGCGCCAGCGAAAGGCCAGCGGCAGGCCGCGGTTGGCCGCGATGGTGGGGAACACCGCCACCAGCCGGTCGAACACATAGTTGTACGAGCTGCCCGTGCTGGGATAAGTGAGGTCGCGCAGTTGGCTGGTGGTGGCGGTGCTGCTGGAGATCTGGTTGGCCGAAAAAGTCTTGGCCGACTCCGTGCGCGCGCCGGTGAATTCAGCGTGCAGTTGGTGCTCGCCCAAACGCAGCGTGCCGCGCGCCACCAGGTTGGTGTTGGTCAGCGGTTGCTGCAACACGGCCGCGCGCCCGGTGTCCCAGGCGCAGGCCCACTTGGCACTGGCCGTGGCCCACAGCACTTCGTTGTAGGCGTCCATACCAGGCAGCGAATTGCAGCCGGCCTGGCCCGGCAAGTCGAGCACGTTGATGCCGCCGCTCATGGCCACCGTGGTGCCGGGCTGGATCGGGCCGGCGCCGCGGCCGGTGGCATTGATGTTGTCGCGCTGCAAGCCGTTTTGCACGCTGCTGATCGGGAACACAGTGGCGAAC
Source organism: Burkholderiales bacterium (assembly GCA_031381955.1). GTDB lineage: Bacteria > Pseudomonadota > Gammaproteobacteria > Burkholderiales > Burkholderiaceae_C > Rubrivivax. Next base: position 187 of record JANMYI010000156.1, on the reverse strand, counting down.
GGCGTGCCGCGCGTATCGACCGAAAGGCCACGGTCGGGCTGAAAGGTGTTGACGAAATCGCGCTGGTCGCCGCGCAGCGCTTTGTTCTCGGTGCGGTTCAATGAAACAAGTACGTTGAACTTGACGCTGTCGAGGTTGCCAAAGCCGCCGGTGATGTTGGCGCGGGCAATGTTGCTGCCGCCGTGTT
>JANMYI010000127.1:0-2329 GCA_031381955.1 Burkholderiales bacterium | reverse complement strand
CCAAGCCGAGGCTCGGCCACCCTGAAACCCTGAGACTGCCATCACTACACAGCACTTGCCTTGTGCTGTGGCCGTGACGCGAACCAGGCCGGCAGCACAACCCAGGCACCGCCCCGGCCCGCATGGCGTTCGCGCAGGCCGCGCAGAAAAAGCAACGCGCCGCACACGCCCAAGCCAACCGCCAGCGCCAGCGGCAGGGCGCTGGGCCCCACCTTCTGGCTCGGTATGGTTGGAAAGCCCTGTGCGTGCATGAACAGCACGCCGGCGAACACCACCAGCAGCGCGCCCCAGATGATGTCGTTGAACTTCACCCGCGCCGCGCTACTTGGCGATGCCCACGGCCTTCATCGTCGCACCCAGGTCGGCATCGGCCTTGGCCATGAACTTGGCGAAATCATCAGGCCCCTGGTAGAGCACGCCGAAGCCGCGGCTGGCCATGAAGTCGGTGTACTCCTTGCTCGCCGCGATCTTCTTGATGGCCGCCACCAGCTTGTCGCGCGCTTCAGGCGGCAAGCCCTTGGGTGCGGCAATGCCGCGCCAGGCGCCGATCTTCCAGTCGCTGCCGGTGGCCGCTTTCAGCGTGGGCACGTTGGGGTACAGCGCGGCCGGCGTGTCGTTCATCACCGCCAGGCTGCGCACCTTGCCGGCGTCGATGAGCGAGCGCGCTTCGGGCAGCGAGCAGGGCACGATCTCCACGCCGCCGGCCACCAGGTCTTGCAGCCCCGGCGCCGCGCCGTTCGAGGGCACCCACGGCACCGCGGCCGGGTCCACTTTCAAGTCCTTCAGCATGCCGGCAATGGCCAGGTGCCAGATGCCGCCTTGCCCGGTGCCCGAGGCCTTGAACTTGCCCGGGTTGGCCTTCACCGCCGCCACCAGGTCGTTCACCGTTTTGTACGGCGAATCAGCGCGCACTTGCAGGCCGGCGGGGTCGATGTTCACCAGGCCGATCGGCGTGTACGAAGTGCCCGACAAATCGGTGATGCCCTGCCAATGCATCATGCTGATTTCGACCGTGATGATGCCGATGGTGTAGCCGTCGGGCGCCGCGGCGGCAATCGCCTGGTGGCCCACCACGCCACTGCCGCCGGTGCGATTGACCACGTTCACCGGCTGCCCAAGATCCTTCTCAAGCAGCGCGCCGATGATGCGCGCCGTGGCATCGGTGCCGCCGCCGGCGCCCCAGGGCACGACGAGTGTGATCGGGCGCTCGGGCCATGCTGCCTGCACGGCACCGGCCGCTAAACCAAGCGAGATGGCGGCCAGTGAGCCGAGGAAGATCTTGCGTTGCATGGTGGCTTGTCTCCTCTGAAGGGGTGGCCCGACTGTGCCCGCGCCCCTCTCGCGATGCCACCGGGGCTGACCCCTATGAGCTGTTGACAAAAAACGATACACAGCGATACCGCGCTGATAGGACGCGTAGCCCACCCGCCGGCACAGTGAAGCCCTGTTCAACCACCGGCCGCCAACCAACCACGCGGCCTTAAGGACTCACCATGAAAACCTGGCTCAAACGCACCCTCGTCAGCGTGTTCGGCGCATCCGTTCTGTTTGGCGGCATGGCGGCCTGTTCGCACCGCGCACATCACGGTTATGTCTGGCACGCCATGAGCGAAGAAGACGCGGCCAGGATGAAGGCCCGGGTGATCGACAAGGCCGGCAGCCACCTCGACCTCGACGCTGCCCAGAAGGCCAGGCTCGGCGTGCTGGCCGACAAGCTGCGCGCGCAGCGCAACGCCCTGGTGGGCAGCACCACCGACCCGCGCGCCGAGCTGCAGGCGCTGGTGGCCGGCCCCAGTTTCGACCGCGCCAAGGCCAAGAGCCTGGTCGACGCCAAGACCGGCGCCATCACCACGCAAAGCCCCGAAGTCATCGCCGCGCTGGCCGACTTCTACGACAGCCTGAAGCCCGGGCAGCAGGCCAAGGTGCGCGAGCTGATGGCGGGCCGCCGCGGCTGGGGCCAGCGCTCGTGATCTGCTGCCGGCATGCCAGGCCCGCACAATGCCCGGCATGCCGCGCCTGCTGCTGATCGACGATGACGAATTGCTCGGCCCGCCGCTGGCGGCGTACTTCGCCCGGGCCGGCTTCGAGATGCAGCACGCCACCCGGCCCAGCGCCGGGCTGGCGTTGTTGCGCGGCGGCGGCTTTGATGCCGCCATCCTGGACGTGATGCTGCCCGAGATGGACGGCTTCGAACTGTGCCGCGCCATCCGCAAGGAAAGCGCGCTGCCGATCATCATGCTCACCGCGCGCGGCGACGTGATGGACCGCGTGGTTGGCCTGGAACTCGGCGCCGACGACTACCTGCCCAAGCCCTTCGAGCCGCGCGAAC
>JANMYI010000057.1:0-7498 GCA_031381955.1 Burkholderiales bacterium | reverse complement strand
TCGCCCACCATGCCCGTGAGGCGAGCATCGTCGTCGATCAGCAGCAGCCGTTTGGCCATGGGTGATGCGCCTTTATCCGCGCTTGTCCATCTGGCCGCGCTCGCGTTGGTGGCGCTGCATCATTTCTTGCCGTTTGGCCAGGCCTGCTGCCAACTGACGGCGCTGGTCGGGGGTGAGCACGCGGCTGGTCTCAATCATGGCCTGCATCATGCGCTTGCTGCTCTGGTCGTGGCGCGCCAGCATCTGCTGGCGCAGCGCCTCGGCGGCGTTGGCATCCACGTTGGGCTGCGTGAACACACTCATGGCCTGCATGTGCAGCGCGCGGCCGGCTTCACGCTGGGCCGCCAGGTCGGTCATCGCGCTTTGCATGATCTGCTTGATCTGCGCGCGCTGCTCGGGCGTGGCGTTGACACGGTCGAGCATGCGCTCGCTCATGTGCATGCCGTCCATGCCGCCCATCCCACCCATGCCGCCTTGACCATGCCGGCCTTCGGCGTGGGCCAAAGTCACGCTGCCGCCGGCCAATGCCACCAACAGGGTGGCCACGTACCACTGAATCGACTTGCCTTGCAGTTTCATGATGGTTCCAACAGTGCTGTGAATGAAGGCTTGCACGATGCTGCCGCGGCGTAACGCCGGCTTGCGCGAGGGGTAAAGTTCTGTGAACCCGGTGGCCGCGCTGACTGAAGCGTGATTGTGCCGCCGGCGCGCAACCACCCAAAAGCTACCCAGCAACGAAGGATCGACAACATGTCCGGATCAGGCTTTCACGTACACGGCCCGCACGACCACGAAATGGAACATGTGGCGCAACATGGCAGCGATGGTTTCGCCGGCCAACTGGCGGTGGCCACCGCCATCCTGGCCACCATCGGCGCCATGTTCGGCTACATGGGCGGGGCCATGCAGGCCAACGCCGGGCTGTTCAAGAACAACGCGGCCATCAAGAAGACCGAGGCCTCTAACCAATGGAATTACTACCATGCCAAGAGCGGCAAGCAAAATTTTGCCGAACTCGCTCTGGTCTTGGTGGGCGACGACAAGAAGCCGCAGTACGAGAAGGAAATTGCACGCTACAAGACGGAGAAGGCCGAGATCAAGGTGGCGGCCGACAAGCTCGAAGCCGAAGCCAAGGATTGGGACGTGCGCAGCGACGAGCAAATCCACCAGCATCACCGCTGGGCCCAGGCCACCACGGCGCTGCAAGTGGCCATCGCCATGGCCGCGATCGCCTTGCTCACCAAGAAGCGCTGGTTCGCCGGCGTGACGCTCACCGCGGGTGCCATCGGTGTCGTGCTGGGTGGGTTGGCCTGGTTGCACATCTGAGCGCCGGGTTGATGCGCAAGCCATGAAACTCGCCACCTGGAACATCAACTCCCTGGCCGTGCGCTTGCCGCAAGTGCTGGATTGGCTGGCCACGAACCCGGTGGACGTGCTGGCGCTGCAGGAAACCAAGCTCATCGACGACAAGTTCCCACTGGCCGAGATTGAAGCCGCGGGCTACCAGGTGCAGCGCTTTGGGCAGAAGACCTACAACGGCGTGGCGTTGTTGTCGCGTGAAGCCGCCGGTTTGGTGATGAGGAACATTGCCGGCTTTGAGGATGACCAGGCGCGCGTGCTGGCGGCCAGCGTGGCCGGCATGCGCGTGGTGTGCGCCTACATGCCCAACGGCCAGGCGCCCGACAGCCCCAAGTTTCAGTACAAGATGCGCTGGCTGCACGGCTTGCGCGACTGGCTGGCGCTAGAACTGGCCACGCATGCCAACTTGGTGCTGCTCGGCGACTTCAACATTGCCCCCGAAGACCGCGATGTGCACGACCCGGTGGCCTGGGCCGGGCAGATTCATTGCACGGTGGAAGAGCGCGACCACTTCCGCGCCCTGGTTGGGCTGGGCCTGGTGGATGCCGTCCGCTTGTTCGAGCAACCGCCCAAGAGCTGGAGTTGGTGGGACTACCGCAACCTGGCGTTCCGCCGCAACCAGGGCTTGCGCATCGACCATATCCTGGTCAGCGAAGCACTGCGCCCCCGGGTCACGGCCTGCTTCATCGACAAGCTGCCGCGCAAGAATGAACGCCCCAGCGACCATGCTCCAGTGGTGATCGAACTGGCCCCGGCGTAAGCGCCTGGGCGCTGCTACACCCGCAGTTCCAATTCGTCGATCTTGCGCGTGAGCGTGTTGCGCCCGATGCCCAGGCGCTGCGCGGCCTCCACCCGGCGCCCGCGGGTCAGGTTCAGCGCGGCGTGGATCAGCTGGGTTTCAAACTGGCGCGTGAGAGCGTCCCACACATCGGGCGTGCCGTCTTCGAGCATGCGGCGCGCTTCCTCAGCCAGCGGCGCATGCCAGTCGGCCGCCAGGCTGGGCCGTGCGACAGACGCGGCAGACGCACTGGTCACCGGGGCCGTGACCTCGGCCGGTGCACTGGCCGGGCCAGGCAGTGGCACGTTGGCCGGCGGCGGCGTGGGTCGAGTCAGCCAGGTGCTGGCTGCGCCGGCTTGCAGCTCGGGCGGCAGGTCGGCCACATCGATGAGCTGCGCCGGCGCCATGACGGTGAGCCAGTGGCAGATGTTTTCAAGCTGCCGCACGTTGCCCGGGAACTCGAATGCCACCACCCGTTCCAGCGCCGCAGCGCCGATGCGCTTGGCATCCACGCCGAGTTGACGCGCACTGCGGGCCAGGAAATGCAGGGTGAGCCCCGGAATGTCCTGGCGCCGCTCACGCAGCGGTGGCAGGCGCAGGCGGATGACGTTGAGGCGGTGGAACAGGTCTTCGCGAAAAACGCCGTCGCGCACGCGCTGCTCCAGGTCTTGGTGCGTGGCGGCGATGACGCGCACATTGGCCTTGAGCGGCTGGTGGCCACCGACGCGATAAAACTGCCCGTCTGACAGCACGCGCAGCAGCCGCGTTTGCAGGTCGTACGGCATGTCGCCGATTTCGTCGAGGAACAGCGTGCCGCCGTCGGCCTGCTCGAAGCGGCCGCGGCGCATGGTCTGCGCGCCGGTGAAGGCGCCGCGCTCGTGGCCGAAGAGCTCGCTTTCCAGCAGGTCTTTCGGAATGGCCGCGGTGTTGATGGCCACGAACGGGCCGCTGGCCTTCGGGCTGTGCTTGTGCAAGGCGCTGGCCACCAACTCCTTGCCGGTGCCCGACTCACCATTGATGAGCACGGTGACGGTGCTCTGGCTCAAACGCCCGATGGCGCGAAACACATCCTGCATGGCCGGCGCCTGGCCCAGCATTTCAGCCGCTTGCGCCGCCACCGCCTGGCTCGACGTTTCGCGCAGGCTTTCTTCCACCGCGCGGTGAATCAGCTCCACCGCCTTGGGCACATCGAACGGCTTGGGCAGGTATTCGAAGGCGCCACCCTGGAAGGCGGAGACGGCGCTGTCGAGGTCTGAATACGCCGTCATCACGATCACCGGCAAACCCGGCAGGCGTTTGCGCAAGCTGTTCAGCAGATCGAGCCCCGAGCCACCGGGCATGCGGATGTCGCTGACCAGCACCTGCGGCTCGTCGCTTTCCAGCGCCGCCAGCACGTCGCGCGCATTGCTGAAACTGCGCACCTGGAAGTTTTCGCGCGCCAAGGCCTTTTCGAGTACGAAGCGGATCGAATGGTCATCGTCAACGATCCAGATTGGTTTCATGGCGTCAGTGTCATCAAGGCAAGGGAAGCAGCAGGGTGAACACGGTGCGGCCAGGAACGCTGTCGAATTCGATCGTGCCCAGGTGTTGCTGCACGAACGTCTGCGCCAATGTCAGCCCCAGGCCCGAGCCGCCTTCGCGGCCCGACACCAGGGGCTGAAAAATGCGTTCCTTCAATTCCTCGGCCACACCAGGCCCGTTGTCCTGGATACGCAATTCCAATGCCAGCCTGTAACGCTGCTTGCCGATCACCGCCTGGCGTGCCACCCGGGTGCGCAGCGTGAGCCGCGCATCGCCCTGCGCCATGCGCGCGGCCAGGGCCTGCGTGGCGTTGTGCGCGATGTTGAGCACAGCCTGGATCAGCTGCTCGGCGTCGCCGCGAAATTCAGGGATCGAGGTGTCGTAGTCGCGCTGCACGTGCAGGCCGCGTGGGTACTCGGCCAGCACCAGCAAGCGCACGCGCTCGCAGACCTCATGGATGTTCACGTCGCCCACCACATGCGGCTTGCGGTGCGGCGCGAGCAGCCGGTCGACCAGCGCTTGCAGCCGGTCGGCCTCGGTGATGATGACTTGCGTGTATTCGCGCAGCTCGCGGCTGGGCAAGTCCATTTCCAGCAACTGCGCCGCACCGCGGATGCCGCCCAGCGGGTTCTTGATCTCATGCGCCAAATTGCGAATCAGCTCCTTGTTCGACTGCGCCTGGTCGAGCGCCCGCTCTTCGCGGTCTTGCCGGCTCTGCGCCTGAATCTCCTGCATCTCCAACAACACCCGGCCGGTGGCGTCAAGCGGCGAGACATGCACGCGCACGCGCAGCGCGTCAGCGTCGGCATGGGGCGCGCGGCGCAACAAGGCTTCGAAGCGGCCACCGCCGACCTCGTTGCGCGCCAGCGCGGCGAGCGTCTCTTGCAAGGCGCTGCTGTCGACAAACCAGTCGGTGATGTGGCTGCGCTGCAAGGTGCGCCGTGACTGACTGAGCACGTCTTCCAGCGTGGCATTGGCCAGCGTGCAGCGCCCGCCGGGTTCGGCCACAGCCACCATGGTGCACAGCAGGTCAAACGCTTCCTGGTGCAGCGCCACGGCGGGTGGTGCTGCGCCAGGCGCCGCACCAGGCGCCGTGCCAGGCGCCGTGCCAGGCACCTGGGCGGGCGGTTTCACGGCAGCTTTTGCAGCTCGCGGCGCAGGGCGGCGATGTCAGCTTCCTTGCGTGACAAGGCCGCCTTCATGTCGGCCACGCGGTCGAGGTACTTTTGCGCATTGCGCTCGTCGCCGCGACGCTCTGGCTCGCCGTTGTTGAAATCCTTCAACATGCCGGCCATGCGGTCTTCTTCGCGCCTCAGCTCGGCTTCGAGAATGCGCTTGGCGTCGCTGTCGCGGGCGCGCTGTTCTTGAGGTGCCACCCGGGCATCGCTCGGGCGCGATGCGGGCGGCGCGGCGGCTGTGCCCGCGCCCACCCCGGCACTGGCCGCCGCCGGCTTGGCCGGCCGGCTGACGCCCTGCACCACGGTGATGGGCGCGCCCTCGATGGTGCGGCAGCCGCGGTCGCGCGCCTCTTGCGCGCTGATGGCGTCGGTGTACAGCACCGGCGGCCCCGGGCAGCGGTACACCGCCGTGGCGCCGGCCTGGGCATGGGCCATGCCGGCGGCCACCGCCAGGGCGGCCACGGTGGCTTGCTTGAATCGGGCAATGCGCATATCGAAAACCTCCGCTGCACGGCAAGCTTTGAGTCGCGACTAGCAAATTCCGTTCGCACACCCTCCAGCCTGGGGCAAAGTGGGCCGATTGTGGCGCAGCACAGCGCGGGCTTGATCCATGAAAAAGGGACAGCCAAACGGCTGTCCCTGCATCAGCAAACCGGGGAAGGCTTGGCTTACAGCGAGTAGTACATGTCGAACTCCACCGGGTGCGTGGTCATTCTGAAGCGCGTCACTTCCTGCATCTTCAGCTCGATGTAGGCGTCAAGAAAGCCATCGGTGAAGACGCCACCCTTGGTCAGGAAGGCACGGCCTTTGTCCAGGTATTCCAGTGCTTGCTCAAGACTCGAACACACGGTGGGGATCTTCGCGTCTTCTTCGGGCGGCAGGTGGTACAGGTCTTTGGTGGCGGCTTCGCCCGGGTGGATCTTGTTTTCAATGCCGTCCAGCCCGGCCATCAGCATCGCGGCAAAGCCGAGATATGGGTTGCAGGTGGGGTCCGGGAAGCGCACTTCGATGCGCCGGCCCTTGGGGTTGGCCACATAAGGAATGCGGATCGACGCCGAGCGGTTGCGCGAGCTGTAGGCCAGCTTCACCGGTGCCTCGAAGCCGGGTACCAGGCGCTTGTAGCTGTTGGTGCCCGGGTTGGTGATGGCGTTCAAGGCCCGCGCATGTTTGATGATGCCGCCGATGTAGAACAGCGCGATGTCGCTCAGGCCGGCATAGCCGTCACCGGCAAACAGGTTCTTGCCGTCTTTCCAGATCGACTGGTGCACGTGCATGCCGCTGCCGTTGTCGCCGACCACGGGCTTGGGCATGAAGGTGGCCGTCTTGCCATAGGCATGGGCCACGTTGTGGATGACGTACTTTTGCAGTTGCAGCCAGTCGGCGCGCTGCACCAGCGTGCTGAACTTGGTGCCGATTTCGCACTGCCCCTGGCCCGCCACTTCATGGTGGTGCACTTCGACCGGGATGCCGAGCTGTTCAAGGATCAGGCACATCTCGGAGCGGATGTCGTGCAGGCCATCAACCGGCGGCACCGGGAAGTAGCCGCCCTTGACGCCCGGGCGATGCCCCATGTTGCCGCCTTCGATGGTGGCGCCCGAACTCCACGGTGCTTCCTCGGAGCCGATCTTGACCGAGCAGCCGCTCATGTCAACGTTCCACTGCACTTGGTCGAAGATGAAGAACTCGGGCTCGGGGCCGAAGAAGGCGGTGTCACCGATGCCGCTGCCCTTCAGGTACGCCTCGGCGCGCTTGGCCAGCGAACGCGGGTCGCGCTCGTAGGGCTTGCCGTCACCGGGCTCGAGCACATCGCAGCTCAGCAGGATGGTGGGTTCTTCGAAGAACGGGTCGATGTTGGCGGTGTTCGGGTCCGGCATGAGCAGCATGTCGGACGCTTCAATGCCCTTCCAGCCGGCGATGGACGAGCCATCAAAGGCGTGACCCGAGATGAACTTGTCTTCGTCGAAGTGCGAAACCGGCACGGTGACGTGCTGTTCCTTGCCGCGGGTGTCGGTGAAGCGGAAGTCAACGAACTTGATCTCGTTGTCCTTCACCATCTTCATCACGTCGGCAACGGTCTTTGCCATGTCTGAATCTCCTTGGGCTGGTCTGAATTCGTTTGGGGTGTTGTGTGGCCATTCAGGGCTGCCCCGGAAAAGCGCAGGGGAATTTAGCAGAAAGCATGCCTGGGCCCGAGTCATTGGCGCCGGCTGGGCAACACCTGTTTGACATGCCATAGCGGCACTGGAACCGGGCAGCCGCGCACCAAGATGGCGCGGTGTTTGGCTAGCGCACTGTTTCTGGGCCGCAGCGCACCGCAAGGTGGGCCAGGCCATGCTTCAGTGCGGCGTAGGCCGCGCCGAGACCTTCGCCGCGGCCCTTCACGCCCAGGTCGATGTGGCGGCCGAACTCGTGTTGGTCGTCCACACAGGGCAGGCTGAACACCTTCACTCCCGGGTGCGCCGCTTCCACCTGCTCCATCAGCGGCGTGAGGGTGGCTTCCATGCTGCCGAAGACGATGATCGAATGTTCGCGCTGAACACCGCTGCCGTGCAGCGCGGCGTACTGCGTGTCGAGCACCCATTCGATCATCGGCCAGGCCATGACCGGAAAGCCAGGCACGAAGAACACGCCGCCCTCGCCCCGGCGGATCGAGAAGCCCGCG
>JANMYI010000042.1:0-3162 GCA_031381955.1 Burkholderiales bacterium | reverse complement strand
GCCCTGAGCACCGGCCCGCTGCTCGCCGCCCCGGACGACGGCGTCTACAGCGCCGTCACCGACGCACGGCTGCAGAACCCCGAGCCGGCCAACTGGCTGCAGTACCGCGGCAACTACTCCGGCTGGGGCTACAGCCCGCTGGAGAAGATCAACAGCAGCAACGTCGGCAAGCTGACGCTGGCCTGGGCCTTCGCCACCGGTCAGACCGACGGGCACCAATCGCCGCCGGTGGTCAACAACGGCTACATGTACGTCACCACGCCGGGCTCACAAGTGATCGCCCTCGACGCCAAGACCGGCCAGGAGCTGTGGCGCTACAAGAAGGAAGCGCCGGCCGAGATGCTGCAGTTGCATCCGACCAACCGCGGTGTGGCGCTCTACGGCGACAAGGTCTACCTGGCCACGGTCGATTGCAACCTCGTGGCGCTCGACGCGAAGACCGGCAAGGTTGCCTGGATCAAGGCCGTCGGTGACTGGAAGGCGCTGCAGTACATGACGCTGGCGCCGCTGGCGGCCAAGGGCATGATCATGGTCGGCTCGTCAGGTGGCGAGACCGGTGTGCGCGGCTTCGTCGCCGCCTACGACGCCGAAACCGGTAACGAGGCCTGGCGCACCTTCACCACCGCGGCACCGGGCGAGCCCGGCGGCGACACCTGGCCGGGCGACTCGCACAAGCAAGGCGGCGGCAGCATCTGGATCACCGGCAGCTACGACCCGGCCACCAACCTTGCCTTCTGGGGCACCGGCAACCCCGCGCCCTGGCCGACCGAAGGGCGCAAGGGCGACAACCTGTACACCACCTCGGTGATCGCGCTTGACGTCGACAACGGCAAGATCAAGGGCCACCACCAGTACCACCACAACGACGCCTGGGACTGGGACGAGGTGTCGGCGCCGCTGCTGATCGACACCACCATCAAGGGCCGGCCGGTGAAGGCCGCGGTGCATGCCGGACGCAACGGCTACCTGTGGGTGCTGGAACGCAGCGCCGACAAGATCGGTTTCATCGACGCGCACCGCTACGTGCACAACGACGTGTTCAAGTCGGTCGATGCGAAGACCGGCCGGCCGTCGTACGACGACAGCAAGAGGCCGGGCATGGGCAAGGCGGTGAAGTTCTGCCCGTCGCTGTGGGGCGGCAAGGACTGGCCGCCGGAGGCCTACAACCCGAAGACCGGGCTGCTCTACATCCCCGCCAACAACAATCTGTGCGCCGAGCTGCCAGCGGCCGAGGAGACGAAGTACAAGAAGGGCGATCTGTACATCGGCTCTCCGATCGACGGCGTGCTCGGCAGCCTGCGCTGGAAGGACCCGCAGGCGCCGAAGACGATCGGCGAGATCCAGGCCTGGGACTTGAAGACCGGCAAGCAGGCCTGGACGCACAAGTTCCCGACGTTCATGTGGGGCCCGCTGCTCACCACCGGCGGCAACCTGCTGTTCGCCGGCGGCACCAACGACCGCATGTTCCGCGCCTTCAACGCCACCAACGGCAAGCTGCTGTGGGAAACGGCCACGCCATCGGGCGTGACCGGCGTGCCGACCTCGTTCGAGGTTGACGGCCAGCAGTATGTGGCCGTGCTGTCGGGCTGGGGTGTCGACGCGCAGCGCATGCAAAGCGGCATCGACACGCTCACCGGCAGGAAGCACGCGGTGCCGCAAGGCGGCACGGTGCTGGTCTACAAGCTGCCCAAGTAGCTGCCCCCGAAAAGGCGCGCTGCAACCGCGAGTACTGACGTGAAAGACATCCGCCCGTTTCAAATCAGCGTGCCGCGGGCGGACGTCGACGACTTGCACGCGCGCCTTGACCGCACGCTGTGGCCCGACGAGGCACCCGCCGCACCGTGGGCCTATGGCACCTCGCTGGCCTTCATGCGCGAGCTGGTGCACGACTGGCGGCATCGCTTCGACTGGCGTGCCACCGAAGCCGCGCTCAATGCCTGGCCGCAGTTCAAGACGCGCATCGACGGCATCGACATCCACTTCTTGCATGTGATCGGTAGCGGGCCGAACCCCAAGCCGCTGCTGCTCTCGCACGGCTGGCCCGGCTCGGTGCTCGAATTCATGAAGCTGATCCCGTTGTTGGTGGCTGATGGGTTCACCGTTGTCGTGCCCTCGCTGCCCGGCTACACCCTGTCATTCGAGCCGCACCAGCCGCGCAAGTCGCTGCCCGAGATCGGCGCCATCTTCGACACCTTGATGCGCGAGCGCCTGGGCTACGCGCGCTACGGTGCACAGGGCGGCGACTGGGGTTCGTTCGTCACCGCGTGGCTGGGTGCGAACCGTGCCGAACACTTGAGCGGCATCCACCTGAACCTGATGCCGATCAAGCGCGACGCGGCGATGTTCAACCACCCAAGCCCGGCCGAGCGCCGCTATCTCGATGACATGCAGGCCTGGCTGAAGGAAGAGACCGGCTACCAGGCGATCCAGGGCACGCGGCCGCAAACGCTGGCCTTTGCGCTCACCGATTCACCCGTGGGCCTGGCCGCGTGGATCGCCGAGAAGTACCGCGGCTGGACCGACAACGACGGTGACCCGCGCCACGCGCTGAGCATGGACGAGATGCTCGGCAACGTCAGCCTGTATTGGTTCACGTGCTGCATCGGCGCCTCGTTCTGGCCCTACTACGCGCGAGCGCACGGGCCCTGGCCGATCGAAGGACCGATCAACGTGCCCACCGGCTACTGCGAGTTCCCGCATGAAATCTTGCGCCCGCCGCGCGAGGCTGCGGCGCGCACCTTCACTGACATCCGGCGCTGGAGCGTGATGTCAAAGGGCGGCCACTTCGCTGCGCTTGAGCAACCCGTGGCGTTGGCCGAAGAAATCGGCGCTTTCTTCCGCGGCCTTGAACAGCCCAAGCAGGCGCCCGATGCTGCATGAGCATGGCGCGCTCGCGCTGTCGTGCGCGCCGGTCAAAGCCCAGGCCGCCGCGCGCAGCGCAGCGCACATGGCGGGGGGTTAGTGCGTTGGCGCAGCGCCCGTTGCCGCACCTGCAACGCAGCCAGTACGTCTTTGAAATAGCCAGCCGCCGGCCCGCGCGACAAAGTCACGCCTCATACCCCATCCCACCCGGAGTCAGACCATGGCCAGCTTTCATCTGCGTACCCGCCTCGCTCTCGCTGCGCTCGCGGCGGCACTCGCCGCGCCCGCCGTGGCGCAAGA
>JANMYI010000027.1:0-2664 GCA_031381955.1 Burkholderiales bacterium | reverse complement strand
CATTCGTGGGTGCGCTGGTGGCGGTGTTGATGATCACCTTCCTGGCGCCCATGGTGGCCAAGTTCGCGCTCAAGTTCGGTGCGCCAGAATTCTTTGCCGTGTACCTGCTCACCTTCTGTAGCTTCGTGGGCATGGGCAAGGGCTCGCCATTCAAGATATTGGTGGCCATGGCCATCGGCTTTGCGCTGGCCGCGGTGGGCATGGACACCGTCACCGGCCAGTTGCGTCTGACCTTCGGCATCCCCGACTTGATGCGCGGGTTCGACTTCCTTATCGCCGTGATCGGCCTGTTCGGCATCGGTGAAATCTTGCTCTCGATGGAGGAAGGCTTGCAGTTCTCGGGCAAGTCGGCGGCCATCGACCGCAAGGTGGTGTGGGAAACCTGGAAGCAGCTGCCCAAGTACTGGGTCACCTCGCTGCGCAGCTCGCTGGTGGGCATCTGGATGGGCATCACCCCCGGTGGCGCCACGCCCGCTTCATTCATGAGCTATGGCCTGGCCAAGAAGTTGAGCAAGAACGGCCCCAACTTCGGCAAGGGCGAGATCGAAGGTGTGATCGCCCCTGAAACCGCGGCCCATGCAGCCGGCACGGCCGCGCTGTTGCCAATGCTGGCACTGGGCATTCCGGGCTCGCCCACCGCGGCGGTGCTGCTGGGCGGCTTGCTGATCTGGGGCCTGCAACCTGGGCCGCTGTTGTTCGTGGAGCAGAAAGACTTTGTCTGGGGCTTGATCGCCAGCATGTACCTTGGCAACCTGGTCGGGCTGATCGTGGTGCTGACCACGGTGCCGTTCTTCGCCGCCATCCTGCGCATACCGTTTTCCATCATCGCGCCGGTGATCGTGGTCATCTGCGCCATCGGCGCCTACACCGTGCACAGCGCCATGCTCGATGTCTGGTTCATGCTCGGCTTCGGCGTCATCGGCTACATCTTCAAGAAACTCGACTACCCGCTCGCGCCGTTGGTGCTGGCGCTGGTGCTGGGCGACAAGGCAGAAGACTCGTTCCGCCAGGCCATGCTGGTATCGCAGGGCGAGGTCTCGATCATGTGGTCGAACCCGCTGGTGGGCTCGATCACCACCCTGGCGCTGCTGATGCTGTGCTGGCCGCTCATTTCCAAGGTGCTGGCCAAGGTGCGCAAGCCGAAGGTCGATACCTTGCGTGCGCAGCAGCCGATCGATTGAACGTCGTGCCTGGCTAAATCTTGCCGTGCTGTTTCAGGCGGCTCAAGGTTTCGGCGGCCATGTTCAGGTAGGTCGCCAGTTCCTTCTTCGGCAGCCGCTCGGCCAGTGCCGCATGCTTGCGCTCGAAGCGGCGCACCCGGCCCGGCGCGTCGAGCAAGTGCAGCGTGATGGTGTGGGCCATGATCTCGCTCATCAAGCCCATCACCTGGTATTCGAAATCGGCCTTGACGTGCGGGTGGCGGTCGATGAATTGCACCCAGGACGGCAGCGGCAGCTTGGCCACGCGCGCCTTGGTCAGGCACACGATGCTGTACGGCGTGGGCGTGTTCAGCCGCCAGGCGGCGTAGCTGGTTTCCATGTCGCCTTCGCTGGCAAAGCGCAGGATCATCTCCTTCGCGTCGGCATTGGTCACCACGCGCTTCAAGATGCCGTCAAGAATGAAGTACTGCTCCATTTCGTGCACACCCTGGTGCAGCAGCGCCTCGCCTTTGAGCGCGTCGACGATCACCAACTGTTCACCCAACTCGTTGCGCTGTGGGTCGGTCAAGTCGCGCAGCACCACATTGCGGCGCAGCTCAACGCGAATGACGTTGCGCTCGGGGTGTTCAGCGATGGGCGTGATGTTCATGTTTGGGGGCCTGCCCAAGCGCGTTGCAAGAGGGATTCAAATTTCGATTCTTGACCGCGGTCAACGCCGAACGCGAAGGGCGTTTCCTATGATAAGTGTCACCACGCTAGGCGGGCTGCACGTCGCATCCGCCGGCCCGGACTGAAGGGAACAAGACAATGAGTACCGATCTCGCCGCCCCTGCCACGATCGACGGCTTCCACCTCGTGATCGAAGGCCTCAAGCTCAATGGCATCAACACCATTTTCGGCCTGCCCGGCATTCCCATCACCGACCTGACGCGCATGGCGCAGGCCGAGGGCATGCGGGTGATTTCCTTCCGCCACGAGCAGCACGCCGGCAACGCCGCCGCAGCCGCCGGTTTCCTGACGCAAAAGCCCGGCATCTGCCTCACCGTTTCAGCGCCCGGCTTCTTGAACGGCCTCACCGCGCTGGCCAATGCCACGACCAACTGCTTCCCGATGATCCTGATCAGCGGCTCGAGCGAGCGCGAGATCGTTGACTTGCAGCAGGGCGACTACGAAGAGATGGACCAGCTCGCCATCGCCAAACCGCTGTGCAAGGCGGCGTTTCGCGTGCTGCATGCGCAAGACATCGGCGTGGGCATTGCGCGCGCGATCCGCTCGGCGCTGTCCGGCCGGCCCGGTGGCGTCTACCTCGACCTGCCGGCCAAGCTGTTTGCGCAGACCATGGACGCCGCCGCGGGCCGCGCCTCGCTCATCGAAGTGGTCGACCCGGCACCGCGCCAGATCCCGGCACCCGATGCCGTGCAGCGTGCGCTCAACTTGCTCAAGGGCGCCAAGCGCCCGCTCATCTTGTTGGGCAAGGGTGCGGCCTATGCGCAAGCCGATGTCG
>JANMYI010000020.1:0-2016 GCA_031381955.1 Burkholderiales bacterium | reverse complement strand
TCCACGCGCACGGCTTCCAGCGCCGCCGGCGCCATGCCGCGCATGGCCAGGCGCAGTTGCGCTTGCTCCTGGTTGAAGCCTTGCAGCAGGAAGTGGATGCGCCCGCTGCCGCTCTTGGCGCGTGGGTTGGCCGCGCTGGTGATGATCTCCAGGCGCGGCGGCTCGCCGCGTGCCAGCGCGGCCTCGAAGTCGGAGCCGATCACCAGCACCGCATCGCCCAGCTTGCTGGCTTTGATCTGCGCTTCGTAGTCCGCAGCGGCGGGCTTGACGGTGTAGGTCTGGCGTTGCAGGTAGTTCAGCAAGCTGGGGGCATGCTCGATGCCGGCCACCACCAATTCACGTTCCTCGGCGCGCTTTTCAGTGCCTGAGAGCAAGGTGGAAATCAAAACCAGCGTCAGCGGCCCCAGCGCCACGGAGCTGATGAACACCATCAGCAGCGTGCGCCGGTCGCGCAGCGCATCCACCAGCTCCTTCTTGAAAACGATCCAGGCCGTGACCCAGCCGTTCATGATGTCGCTCGTTCCGCGTGCGGCACATCTGCGCCAAATGCCAGCGTCACGAACGTCTGCTCGAAGTCGTCGCAACCGGTGCGCGCGTTCAACTCCGTCACCGTGCCTTGCGCCACCGTATGGCCGTGCGCCACCAGCACCACGTGGTCGCACAGCCGCTCCACCTCTTGCATGATGTGGGTGGCCAGCACGATGCACTTGCCGTGCTCGTCGCGCAGGCGGCGCAACGTTTCACGCAAGGCGCGGGTGGCCAGCACGTCCAGCCCGTTGGTGGGCTCGTCGAGGATGATGTTGTGCGGGTCGTGCACCATGGCCCGGGCCAGCGCGGTCTTCATGCGCTCGCCTTGGCTGAAGCCCTCGGTGCGGCGGTCCAGCAGTTCGCGCATGTCCAGCAACTGCGCCAGCACCTCGGTGCGCGAGCGCGCCGCCGCGTCGCTCATGCCGTGCAGGCGGCCGTACTAGACGATGTTTTCGCGCGCGCTCAGCCGCGGATACAGGCCGCGCGCGTCGCTGAGCACACCCATGCGGGCCAGCGCGCCCGCCGGGTTGCGCGCCACGTCGATGCCATCGACCTGCACGCGCCCGGCGTCCGGCGTGATCAGCGTGGCCACCATGCGTAGCAGGGTGGTCTTGCCCGCGCCGTTGGGCCCCAGCAGGCCGGTGATGGCGGCGTCGCGCGCGACCCAGCTCACGCCGTCCACCGCCAACACGTCGCGTCGCCGCCGGCCGCTGCCCTGCGTGAAGCGCTTACTCAGGGCTTGCACGTCGATCATGGCTTAACCGCTGGTTGAACAGGCGCAGAGGGCGGCACCAGCACGGGCACAAACGCCGGCGGCCGCGGCACGGCCTTGGCGCAGCCCAACTCCACGGCCAGCGCGTCGTTGTCATTGGCTGCATGGATGAATCGGTACACGGCGTCGCGCAGGCACGGCAGGCTCATCACGCCGTGGCCGGCATGGGGCACGACTTCATGCCGCGCCTTGGGGCCGAGGGCGGCGGCCACGCGCGCGCCGTGGCGCGGCGGCGTGGCCGGGTCGATGCCGCCGGAAAGCACCAGCGTGGCCGCCGCGCTGGGCCCCAGCGTGTAGAACGCGGCGGGCAATACGCCGCGCGGCCAGGTGGCACAAACCTGGCGGTACAGCGCCGTTGAGGCGGCTTCGCCGGCAAGCTTGGGCGGCAGCCGCGGCACGTCTTCAGCGCAGATCACCGAAAAGTGCATGCCGTGCGCCAGCTCGGTGTCGCCCTTGCGCTTGCTGCCCAGGGCGCTGGCCAAGCCGAACAGCGCTTCGAAGCGGCCGGCGTCGGCGCTGCGAATGGCTTGCGGCAGGGCGGCCGCCAGGTGCGGCACGTAAAGCGGCGCGCGCACCAGGCCGAGTAATTCGTCGCGCGTCAGCGTCAACGTTTGTGGCGCGCCGGTGAACGGGTGCGCCACCTGCACCTGGTGCGGCGCGCGCGCCAGCAAGCGCAGCCAGGCCGCGCGCAAACCGGGCTGCGCGGCGGCGCAAGC
>JANMYI010000795.1:0-3044 GCA_031381955.1 Burkholderiales bacterium | reverse complement strand
CGACGCGTACCACCTCGGCGGTGATGACTTCGCCGCTGCGCATTTCGGCGCGCTTGAGCGACTCTTCGAACATGGCGGCAAAAGATTCACCGCCGACTTCGGCGGTTGTTTGAGTGGACATTTGGTTTCCTGTGGGCAGCCCGGTTAAGGGGGAAAGCGGTGGGCTGGCCGGTTCGTTTGCAGCTTGCACTGCGGTTGGTTGAAAAAATCACCTCTTCCGGTAGGCCTGACGGCCCGTGGAAGGCAGAAGGGGTGAACCTGCTTCTTACTTCTTACTACTTACTTCCTACTTCAAACCAAGGCCTCTTTGCACCAGCCGGCGTTGCCGCCAGCCGCTCACTCGAAGGCATTGCGCTGTTGCCACCAACTCAGCACCTGCGCTGCCGATTGCTCGGCAGAGAGTTCTGAGTTGTCCAACAGCAGCGCATCTTGCGCTGCTTTCAAGGGCGCCACCTGGCGGGTTTGATCCCGCTGGTCGCGCGCCTCCAGGTCAGCACGAAGGGCCGCGATGTTAGCCGCATTTCCCTTTGAAATCAATTGCTTATGGCGCCGCAAGGCGCGCTGTTCGGCGCTCGCCGTGAGGAACACCTTGAGCGCCGCGGTGGGGAAGACCACGGTGCCCATGTCGCGCCCGTCGGCCACCAGGCCGGGGGCGCGGCGAAAGCTGAGTTGCAGGCCGTGCAGCGACTCGCGCACCGCGGGCAGGGCCGACACCTGCGAGGCCAGCACGCCGATCGACTCTGCACGCAGCGCTTCGGTCACTTCGTGCCCGCGCAGCCAGATGCGGCCCGGCTCGAAGCGCAGGTCGAGCAGGCCCGCCAGGCCAGCCAGGCGGGGTTCGTCGTCGGCAGCCACGCCGTCTTGCCGCGCGGCCAGGGCGGTGGCGCGGTACAGTGAGCCCGAGTCGAGCAGGTGATAGCCCAGCGCTTGGGCCACGCCGGCGGCCAGCGTGCCCTTGCCCGAAGCGGTGGGGCCGTCGATGGTGATCACCGGCACGTCTTCGGCATCGGCGCTGGCCAGGCCGAACAGGGCTTCGAAGTAATCAGGGAACGTTTTGGCCACGCAATGCGGCTCAAGGATGCGCTGCGCCTGCCCTGTTGCAACGCCCCCTGTTGCCACACCTTGCGGCGGCGCACCGGCCAGCGGGTTGAACGCGGCCAGCGCCAGGCTCATGGCCATGCGGTGGTCGTCATAGGTGCGCAGCGCGGCGCGCCGCCATTGCACGGGCGGCGTGATGCGGATGAAGTCAGCGCCTTCCTGCACCTGCGCGCCGAGCTTGCGCAGCTCGCAGGCCATGGCGGCCAGGCGGTCGGTTTCCTTGACGCGCCAACTGGCGATGTTGGTGAGTGTGCTGGGGCCGTCGGCATACAGGGCCATCACGGCCAGTGTCATGGCGGCGTCGGGGATGTGGTTGCAATCGAGCGTGATCGCGCGCAGCGGCCAGGCGCCGCGCGACACCTGCAACCAGCCCGGCCCGCCACGCACCTGCGCGCCCATGGCCTGGGCGGCGGCAACGAAGCGGATGTCACCTTGAATCGAATCCAGCCCCACACCTTCAATGCGCACCGGCGCGGCGCCCGTGGTGGCGATGGCGCCGGTGGCGATGAAGTACGAGGCCGACGAGGCATCGCCTTCAACATGAATGCGGCCCGCTGATGTGTGGCGGCTGCCTTGGGGAATGACGAAGCGCGACCAGCCTTCGCGCTGCACCGCAACGCCAAAGCGCGCCAGCAGGTTCAGCGTGATCTCGATGTAGGGCTGCGAGATCAACTCGCCGTCGACCTCAATCACCACCGGCGCCTGTGCACTGGCCAGTGGCATGGCCATCAGCAAGGCGGTGAGGAACTGGCTGGAGACATCACCGCGCACGCGAATGGCGCGCGCCACATCCAGCCGGCCACCGGCCACGCCGCTCAGGCGCAGCGGCGGGTAGCCTTCGTTGCCGAGGCATTTGACCTGGCAGCCCAGCGGGCGCAAGGCGTTGACGAGATCGGCAATCGGGCGCTCGTGCATGCGCGCCACGCCGTGCAACTCGAACTGCCCGCCCTGGGTGGTGGCCAGCAGCGCCAGCGCGGCCGCCAAGGGGCGCATGGCGGTGCCGGCGTTGCCCAGGTGCAGCGTGGCTTGATGCACCGCCAACCGGCCACCCAACCCGGTGAGGTGCAGCACGGTGCCTTCACGCTGCACGCCGCAGCCCAGCGCTTGCAGGGCTTGCAACATGACCCGGGTGTCATCGGAGTCGAGCAGGTCGTGGATCGTCGTACGGCCGGCACACAGCCCGGCCAGCAACAGCACGCGGTTGGAGATGCTTTTGGAGCCGGGCAGCAGCACGGTGCCGGAGGCGCGGCGCAGCGGCGGCAGGTCGAGGAAGGGGATGTCGTACATCGGTGGAGCGGCGCCGCAGGGGCGGTGCGTTGGCCGGATTAACGTTTCAAAATAGCTGCCCTACGCTGCCATGACCGGGCGCTGGCTGGCGGCACGTCAATGCCGCGGGCCCGCGCCGCGCGCCGCACCCAGGTGCCACTGGCTACGGGCCTCGGACACCGCGCGCAGCAATTCTTCCAGTGCCGTGGCGTTGCCCGCGCGGATCAGGGCTTCCATGGCCTGCAGCGTCTGGCGAAAGCGCTCGGTCTGCTTCAGCACTTCTTCGCGGTTGGCCAGCAGGATGTCGCGCCACATCGTGGGTTCGCCCGCGGCAATGCGCGTGAAGTCGCGAAAGCCCGGCCCGGCCAACGACAGAAAATCGCGCCCCGCGGGCTGGCTGGTGACGCTCGAAAAGAACGCATAGGCCAACAAGTGCGGCAGGTGGCTCACCGCGGCAAAGGCAGCGTCGTGGTTCTCGGGCGTCATCTTCAACACCTGCGCGCCCACGGCCGACCAGACATCGGTGGCCTTTTGCACCAGTTCGGGCGGCGTCTGCGCCAGCGGCGTGAGGATCACCTGGCGGCCCACGTACAGCGACGCATCGGCGTGGCTCACACCATGTGCTTCCTTGCCGGCGATCGGGTGCGCCGGCACGAACGAGGCCACACGCTCGCGCAAGG
>JANMYI010000792.1:0-1965 GCA_031381955.1 Burkholderiales bacterium | reverse complement strand
CTGATACCGGCAAAGACTACCTGGTGGGCATGAAAGACAGCGAAGAGGTGCGCGCCGAGTACCTGGCCAAAGGTTTCCGCCTCAACAGTGGCGCTGACGTCAACAGTTATTTCATCGCCTTCAACATGTTCGACCCGGTGGTCGGCAATGGCCCGAACGACAAGCCCGATCCTGAGCAGGTGCGGCGCAGCCGCAAGCTGCGCCAGGCGTTGTCGATCGCCATCGACTGGGAGGAATACAGCAAGGTCTTCCCGAAGAAGGCAGGCGAGACGGCCATGAGCCCACTGCCGCCGGGCATCTTCGGCTCGCGCGAAGGCACGCTCGCGGGCATCAACCCGGTAACGCACAAGGTGGTCGACGGCAAGGCGGTGCGCCGCTCGATCGATGAGGCCAAGAAGCTCATGGTCGAGGCCGGCTACCCTGGTGGCCGTGACGCCAAGAGCGGCCGCCCGCTGGTGCTGAACTACGACTTCTACGCCGCGCCCACGCCCGAGAACAAACCCGAAATCGACTGGGTGGTGCGCCAGTTCGCCAAGATCGACATCCAGCTCGAAGTGCGCGCCACCAGCAACAGCCAGTTCCAGGACAAGGTGCGCAAAGGAAAATACCAGGTCTTCTGGCTGGGCTGGAACGCCGACTACCCCGACGCCGAAAACTTCATGTTCCTGCTTTGGGGCAAGGCCGGCAAAACCAAGTTCGACGGCGAGAACACCTCGAACTATGAGAACCCGGTCTACGACAAGCTCTTCGAGCAGATGAAGACGCTGGACGACGGTCCCGTCAAACAAGAACTCATCGACGAACTGGTGGCCATCGCGCGCGAGGACGCGCCGTGGACCATGGGTTTTTATCCCGACGCTTCCGCCGCCGTGCAGGGCTGGGTCTACAACAGCAAGCCCGCCATCCTGGTGCGTGACCAGGGCCGCTATTTGCGCCTGGACGTGAACCAGCGTGTAGCCAAGTTGCGTGAGTGGAACCAACCCGTGTGGTGGCCGCTGTGGCTCATCGCTGCGGCCGTAGTGGCGCTGGTGTGGGTCGGCAGGCGCAGCCTGCAACTACGCGAGCGCATGAACGCGCGTGGACAGGTGCTGGGCGGAGAGGCGCTGCGCGCTGAGGTGCCGCGATGATGAAGTACTTGCTGCGCCGGCTTGCCTATGGCGTGCTGGTGCTCATCGGCGTGAACCTGGCCACATTCTTCCTCTTTTTCACTGTCAGCACGCCCGACGACATGGCACGGCTGAACCTGGGTGGCAAGCGTGTCAATCAAGAGGCCATCGAGAAATGGAAGAGCGAGCGTGGCTACGACAAGCCGCTCTACGTCAACAGCGCCAAAGAGGGCACAGAGGCCATCACCGAAACGATCTTCTGGGAGCGTTCGATATCGCTCTTCGCACTCGACTTCGGCCGCGCTGATGGTGAGAGTGCGGGCAACATCGGCAGCGAGGTGGCGTCGCGCATGTGGGTCAGCTTGAAGCTCGCGCTGCCGCTCTTCATCTTGCAGGTCATTGCGAGCACGGCGTTTGCACTCTTGCTGGTGATGTTTCGCCACTCGCGGCTGGACTTCTGGGGTGTGGTGAGCTGTGTGCTCATGTTGTCCATTAGCAGCCTGTTCTACATCATCGTCGGCCAGTACCTGTTCTCGCGTGTCTTGAAGCTGGCCCCCATTTCGGGCTTTGCCGATGGTTGGGACGCCGTGAAGTTCTTGGTGTTGCCCATCGGCTTGTCGCTCATCGCGCGCCTGGGCGGTGAGGCGCGGCTGTACCGCGCCATGTTCCTGGAAGAAATCGGCAAGGACTACGTGCGCACGGCGCGCGCCAAAGGCCTGGCCGAGAGCGCCGTGCTCTACCGCCATGTGCTGCGCAACGCCTTGATTCCGATCATCACCAGTGCCGGCAGCTACCTGCCGTACGTCTTCCTCGGCAGCCTGGTGTTCGAGAGTTTCTTCGGCCTGCCGGGCCTGGGTGC
>JANMYI010000788.1:0-4757 GCA_031381955.1 Burkholderiales bacterium | reverse complement strand
GCGCCGCGCTCGGCCGGGGCCAGCCCAGCGTGGAAAATGGCACCAGGGCCGACGAGTACCAGGTGTCCAGCACATCGGCGTCGCGCGCCAGCTCCCCGGCATAACCGGCAGCTTGAGCGGCCGTGCGCGCATCGGCTTCGCTGCGCGCCACGAACAGCTCGCCGCCCGTGCCGTACCACGCCGGTATCTGGTGGCCCCACCAGAGCTGGCGGCTGATGCACCAGTCTTGAATGTTCTTCATCCACTGGTTGTAGGTGTTCACCCATTGTTCGGGCACGAACCTCACGGCGCCCGACGCCACCGCGTCGATCGCCCTTTGCGCCATGCTCTGGCCATCGGGCCCCGGCTTGGTGGTGGCCACGAACCATTGGTCTGTGAGCATGGGCTCGACGATCTGGCCGGTGCGCGCGCAGCGCGGCACCATCAGCTTGTGCTTTTTGGTGTCGACCAACAAGCCCAGTGCTTGCAGATCGACCACCACGCGCTTGCGCGCGACGAACCGGTCCAGCCCGCGGTAGGCCGCGGGCGCCTGGTCGTTCACCTTGGCGTCAAGGTCGAGCACGCCGATCATGGGCAAGCCATGGCGCTGACCCACGGCGTAATCGTTCGCGTCATGCGCCGGGGTGACCTTGACCACGCCGGTGCCAAAGGCGCGGTCAACGTACGCATCGGCAATGATCGGAATCAAGCGCTCGGTGAGCGGCAGGCGCACGCGCTGGCCTACCACTGCGGCATAGCGCTCGTCTTCAGGGTGCACCATCACGGCGGTGTCGCCGAGCATGGTTTCGGGCCGCGTGGTGGCCACCACCAGCGCGCCGCTGCCGTCTTCCAGCGGGTAGCTGATGTGCCACAGAAAACCGTCTTCCTCCTCGCTCTCAACTTCCAGATCAGACACTGCGCTCTTGAGCACCGGGTCCCAGCTCACCAGGCGCTTGCCGCGGTAGATCAGCCCTTGCTCATACAAGGTGACGAAGGTGTCGGTGACCACTTTCGACAGGCCCTCGTCCATCGTGAAGTATTCATGCTCCCAGCTCACGCTGGCGCCCATGCGGCGCATTTGCTGCGTGATGGTGGCGCCCGATTGCGCCTTCCATTCCCACACCTTCTTGGTGAAGGCGTCGCGGCCCAGGTCATGGCGCGACACGCCCTGTTGTTCCAGTTGGCGCTCGACCACGATCTGCGTGGCGATGCCGGCATGGTCGGTGCCCGGCACCCACAGCGTGTTGTGGCCCAGCATGCGGTGATAGCGCGTCAGCGCGTCCATGATGGTCTGGTTGAACGCATGGCCCATGTGCAGCGTGCCGGTCACGTTGGGCGGGGGCAACTGGATGCTGAACGAAGGCTTGGCCGCATCGAGCGTGGGCGCGAAGGCGCCGCTGGCTTCCCACAACGGGCCGAAGCGCGCCTCGATGGCGGCGGGTTCGAAGGACTTTTCGAGCTGGGTCATGGCTAGGAGCCTGTCGGGCTTGGGGTTGGGCTCGCGCCGGGGAGAATTGGGTAGGAAGTCTAGGCGTTGGCGAGGCGTGTGGCGGGGCCACACAACGAGCCAACAACGACGAATACCTGTGCAAATCTCCCCGGCCCTTCGGGTTGACCACGAAGTGGGGCTGATCCGTCGTTGCAAAGCCTCGCTGTGCCGCCCGGCACAGCTGCGTTTTGCGCCTAGGCTGAGCCCCATTTCGTGGTCAACGCGAGCCCAACCCCAAGCCCGACAGGCTCCTCGGGCGGGCCGGCGCTGCTCGGGCAGTCGCGGGCCTCATCAGGGCGACACGGGAGGGCGCGAATTGTAGGTCGTGGTACCTTCACGGCCGCCCCGGCCAGGGGCGCAGCAGCGGGAGACACATGGCCGTTCAACAGCGATCTGCAAGGCCCTGGCGGCGTCGCCTGGCGGCCCTGTTGCCGGCCCTGCTCGTGGCCTGCGGCGGCGGCGGGGGCGACGCCGGCAGCAACTGCACCGCAACCGAACGCAAGGCCTTCTTGCAAGGCTACTTCGAAGACTGGTATTTCTGGACCCGCCTCGCGCCCAAACCGTTGCCGGCCAGCGCGGCCACCGTGGACGAATACTTCACCGCCTTGCTGTACACCGGCACCGACGCGGCCTTCCCCGCCGACCGCTGGAGCAACCACGAAAGCACCGAGAGCTTCAACCGCTTCTTCGGTGACGGCCAAGACCTGGGCTACGGCCTCTTCGTCACCGGCGTGGAAGCGCGCAGCCACCCCGAGCGCGGCCTGCAGGTGCGCTATACCGAGCCGCTGTCGCCCGCCGCCGCGGCCGGCTTGGTGCGGGGCGACGACATCGTCAGCATCAACGGCGTGGCGGTAGCCAGCATCATCGCCAGCGATGACTACAGCACGCTCACGCCCGGCACGGCCGGCACGGTGCTCAACCTGGTGCTGCGCAACGGCGGCGTGCAGCGCAGCGTGGCCTTGCTTGCTGCCACTTACGGTTTGACGCCGGTGGTGGGCGCCAAGACCGTGGCCACGCCAGCCGGCCGCAAGGTGGGCTATGTGCTGGTGAAAGACATGGTTTCGCAAACCAGCAGCGGCCTGGCCACAGCCTTTGCCGGCTTTCGCGCGCAAGGCGTGCAAGACCTGGTGCTTGACCTGCGCTACAACGGCGGCGGCCTGGTCTCGGTGGGGGCCAACCTGGCGTCTTACGTGGTCGGTAGCCGCGCCAGCGGCCAGGCCTATGCGAACCTGGTTTACAACGACCGGCACAACGCCAGCAACAGCACCACCCGCTTCAGCGTGCCGGCCGATGCCCTGGCCATGACCCGTGTGTATGTGCTCAGCGGCCCACGCACCTGTTCGGCCGCGGAGCAGGTGGTCAATGGCCTGCGCCCCTTCGCCAACGTGGTGCTGGTGGGTGATGCCACCTGCGGCAAGCCGGTGGGCTTCAACCCGCGCAGCGACAACTGCGGCACCACGTACAGCGTGGTGACGTTCGAGTCCACCAATTCACGTGGCGACGGCCGCTACTTCGATGGCTTGGCGCCCACTTGTGCCGTAACGGATGACGTCAGCCAGCCTCTTGGCGCGGCCAATGAAAACCTGCTGGCCACGGCGCTGGGTCATGCCGACACGGGCACATGCGGGGTGGCCGGCGGGCTTGAAAAACCGCAGCAGCGCGCACCTGCCGCGCACCACTGGCGCGAACCTGGCGAACGCCAGGGCATGATTGCGCGCTGAAACTGGCGCCCCAATGTGCCTGCCCGGCCGCCCGAAAGGCTCATACCGAAGTGCGCAGCACGCAGGTACTCACATGCACCCGACCTTGAACCCTGCTGAGGTGAGCCATGCCCCATGACCCCCATTTGGCCGACCTGATGCGCCAGGCCGTTCGCGGCCGCGCCGGCATCAGCGAAAAGAAGATGTTCGGCGGCTATTGCTGGCTGCTCAACGGCAACATGATTGCCGGCGTGGAAGTGGGGCGCTTCATCTTCCGGGTTGGCAAGCCGCAACACGAACTGGCCTTGCAGCGCCCGGGCACGTCAACGTTTGACATGACTCGAAAGCCCATGCTCGGGTTTGTGTGGGTCGATGCCGATTCGGCGCTCGGTGCCGGCTTGGATGACTGGCTGGACTTCTGCGCGCGCTTTGTGAGCAGCCTGCCGCCCAAGTAGGCAGCGGTGTGAGGGATCTGGCTCGCCGACGCGCGGGCCGCGACCGATGATCGGCGGGACCCGCGCCTCCGCGCAGGCCCCGGTCAGCCCGCCGGCGCCCCTGACCTCTCAGGGGAGACCGAGTGTCTCGAGAGAGCTGATGCCCACGAGCTCGATCAGCGGCACTGGCGGCAATCCGTACTCGATGTCGATCTTCTGCCCCGCCGTATAGTCGCTGTCCGCGTCGACCACCTTGAAGAACAGTTCGAGATCCAAGGTGGGCGGTGTTGTCGTCGTGGTGCTGAATCCGGCATCGATGATCTTCAGCGGATTGGTACTGGTGTCCTCCAGGATCGTGTTTCCGGGCCCGATGAGTCCGCTCACCGAACTTGCCGAATAGGAACTCCCGCCGCCGCTGCCGACTGCGCGATTCAGATTGATCGCGGTGCCGATGAGTCCGGCATCGTTCGAGAGAATCTGCAGCCCCTTCAGGATCCAGTTGTCGCCGACGTTGACGTTGTAGTCGTTGCTTTCGACAATCAGCAATCCATCGTTGTTGTCCAAGAACGGGTCGATCGGGTCGGCCGGGTCGTTGAGAATGAGTGCCTCATACCTGGTTACGACAAGGTTGGTTTTGACGGTGTCGTTTTAGTACAAGTCGCCCTGATCCACGTAGATCGCGCGCGTCGCCGTGTTGGCAGGATTGGACGCGTCGACAAGATCGAGCACGAGGATGAGGTCATCGCTTTCCGTCTCAATGCCGTCGAACTTGATGAAAAAGTCAGTCGCGTACGCAAAATTCGTCGCCCCCAGGTTGCCCTTCGGATCGGTCGTGAAGAAGCCAAGATTGGCTGCTTCACCGGACTGGATCGTGTTACCGGAAACGCCGAGAGCGGTGCTCGACAGGGTCACCGGGGCGACCGTGCCGCTCACCAGTTCTCCGTTCGAAACGATCGTGTTGCCGCCGGCACTGAGCGGCGATTCAAAGCCCGTGATCTGGATATAGAAGCCCTCTCCCAGCTTGCCGGTTGCCACGGGTGACGGGCCGCTGGATGGCGTCGTGCCGCCGATGTTGTAGGTCTGGTAGCCGGTGCCTGCGCCCAGCGTCACGTCCACCTTGACCTGCAATGCATCGATCGACAGCGCGTAAGTGTC
>JANMYI010000744.1:0-8129 GCA_031381955.1 Burkholderiales bacterium | reverse complement strand
GTGCACCGGCCGCATTCTGGAAGTGCCGGTCGGGCCCGAACTGATCGGTCGGGTCGTCAACGCGCTGGGCCAGCCGATCGACGGCAAGGGCCCGATCAATGCCAAGATGACCGACGTGATCGAGAAGGTCGCCCCGGGCGTGATCGCGCGCCAGAGCGTGAGCCAGCCGGTGCAGACTGGGTTGAAGTCAATCGACTCGATGGTGCCCATCGGCCGCGGCCAGCGCGAGCTGATCATCGGCGACCGCCAGACCGGCAAGACCGCGGTGGCGATCGACACGATCATCAACCAGAAGGGCCAGAACATGACCTGCGTCTACGTCGCCATCGGCCAGAAGGCGTCGTCGATCAAGAACGTGGTGCGCTCGCTCGAAGCCAACGGCGCGCTCGAATACACCATCGTGGTGGCGGCATCGGCCAGCGAATCGGCGGCCATGCAATACGTGTCGGCCTACTCGGGCTGCACCATGGGCGAATACTTCCGCGACCGTGGCCAAGACGCGCTGATCATTTATGACGACCTGAGCAAGCAGGCCGTGGCCTACCGCCAGGTTTCGCTGCTGCTGCGCCGCCCGCCCGGCCGTGAAGCCTACCCCGGCGACGTGTTCTACCTGCACAGCCGCCTGCTCGAACGCGCCGCGCGCGTGAATGCCGACTACGTTGAAAAGTTCACCAAGGGTGAAGTCAAGGGCAAGACCGGTTCGCTGACGGCGCTGCCGATCATCGAGACGCAAGCTGGCGACGTTTCGGCCTTCGTGCCCACCAACGTCATCTCCATCACCGACGGCCAGATCTTCCTGGAAACCGCGCTGTTCAACGCCGGCATCCGCCCGGCCATCAACGCCGGTATTTCAGTCTCGCGCGTCGGCAGCGCGGCGCAAACGAAGTTGATCAAGGGCTTGTCGGGCGGCATCCGCACTGACCTGGCGCAGTACCGTGAACTCGCCGCGTTCGCGCAGTTCGCGTCTGACCTGGACGAAGCCACGCGCAAGCAGTTGGATCGTGGTGCCCGCGTCACGGAGTTGTTGAAGCAGGCTCAGTACTCGCCGCTGCCCATCAGCCTGATGGGTGCCACGCTGTTCGCCGTGAGCAAGGGCTTCATGGACGATGTGGAAGTGAAGAAGATCCTGGCCTTCGAACACGGCCTGCACCAGCACCTGAAAACCAGCCACGCCGCGCTGTTGGCCAAGATGGAAAACGACAAGGCGCTCGACAAGAGCGCCGAAGAAGAGTTGACCAAGGCGACCGCCGCGTTCAAGAAGTCCTTCGCCTGAAATGACAGCCCCCGGCATTCTTCGATTTACAGGAGTGGCCTCATGGCAATAGGCAAAGAGATTCGCGGCAAGATCAAGAGCTTCGAGAACACGAAGAAGATCACCAAGGCCATGGAAATGGTCTCGGCCTCGAAGATGCGCAAGGCGCAGGAGCGCATGCGTGCGGCGCGGCCCTATGCCGAAAAAATCCGCAACATCACGGCCAACCTGGCCGGGGCCAACCCCGAGTACCACTCGCCCTACATGCGCAAGGTGGCCAAGGCGGGCGACGCTGCACCGGCCAAGGCCAGTGGCTTCATCGTCGTCACCACTGACAAGGGCTTGTGCGGCGGCTTGAACACCAACCTGCTGCGCATCGTCACCAACAAGATGCGCGAACTGCAAGGCGCGGGCTCCAGCGTGCAGGCAGTGGCCTTGGGCAACAAGGGGTTCAGCTTCCTCAACCGCATCGGCGCGCAGGTGCTGAGCCACGCCACGCAGTTGGGCGACAAGCCGCACCTTGAAAAGCTGATCGGCCCGGTGAAGGTCATGCTCGATGCCTTCATTGCCGGCAAGGTCGATGCGGTGTACCTGTGCTACACCAAGTTCATCAACACGATGACGCAAGAGCCGATCGTTGAGCAGTTGCTGCCACTGTCGGTTGAACGCTTGCAGCAGACCGCGGCCGAGAAGGCGCAGTACGGTTGGGACTACATCTACGAGCCCGATGCCGCCACGGTGATCGACGAACTCTTCACCCGCTACATCGAAGCGCTGGTGTTCCAGGCCGTGGCCGAAAACATGGCGTCGGAGCAGTCGGCGCGCATGGTGGCCATGAAGGCCGCCACCGACAACGCCGGCAACCTGATCGCCGAACTGAAGCTGGTCTACAACAAGACGCGGCAGGCGGCGATCACCAAAGAGCTTTCCGAGATCGTTGGCGGCGCGGCTGCCATCAGCGGCTGAACAACGTCGTTCAGCACGCCCCCAAAAGAATACCGATTCAAGGATGCAAGACATGGCTAACACTCAGACCCAAGGCAAGATCGTTCAGTGCATCGGCGCCGTGGTCGATGTCGAATTCCCGCGCGACAGCATGCCGCGCATCTATGACGCGCTCAAGCTCGAAGGCAGCGCGCTCACGCTCGAAGTGCAGCAGCAGTTGGGCGACGGCATCGTGCGCACCATCGCGCTGGGCAGCAGCGACGGCCTGCGCCGCGGCCTGATGGTCAGCAACACCGGCGCGGCGATCACCGTGCCGGTGGGCAAGGCCACGCTGGGCCGCATCATGGACGTGCTGGGCAACCCGATCGACGAGCGCGGGCCGGTTGACCAGACCCTCACCGCCAGCATCCACCGCAAGGCGCCCTCGTACGACGAACTGAGCCCCTCGCAAGAGCTGCTCGAAACCGGCATCAAGGTGATCGACCTGATCTGCCCGTTCTCCAAGGGCGGCAAGGTCGGCCTGTTCGGCGGCGCCGGCGTGGGCAAGACGGTGAACATGATGGAACTCATCAACAACATCGCCAAGGCGCACAGCGGCCTGAGCGTGTTTGCCGGCGTGGGCGAGCGCACGCGCGAGGGCAACGATTTCTATCACGAGATGGCGGATTCGAAGGTGGTCGATCTCGACGACCTGCCGGCGTCGAAAGTGAGCATGGTCTACGGCCAGATGAACGAGCCGCCGGGTAACCGCCTGCGCGTCGCGCTCACCGGGTTAACGATTGCGGAAAGCTTCCGCGACGAAGGCCGCGACGTGCTGTTCTTCGTCGACAACATCTACCGCTTCACCCTGGCCGGCACGGAAGTCTCGGCCCTGCTGGGCCGCATGCCTTCGGCGGTGGGCTACCAGCCTACCTTGGCCGAAGAAATGGGCCGCCTGCAAGAGCGCATCACCTCCACCAAGGTCGGTTCCATCACGTCGATTCAAGCCGTGTACGTGCCGGCCGATGACCTGACCGACCCCAGCCCCGCCACCACCTTCGCCCACCTTGATGCCACGGTGGTGTTGAGCCGTGACATCGCCTCGCTGGGCATCTACCCGGCCGTGGACCCGCTCGATTCGAACAGCCGCCAGGTCGACCCGAACGTGGTGGGTGAAGAGCACTACAACACCACGCGCGCCGTGCAGGCCACGCTGCAGCGCTACAAGGAACTGCGCGACATCATCGCCATTCTTGGCATGGACGAGTTGAGCCCCGAGGACAAGCAGGCCGTGGCCCGCGCGCGCAAGATGCAGCGCTTCCTGAGCCAGCCGTTCCACGTGGCCGAGGTGTTCACCGGCACGCCGGGCAAGTACGTGCCGCTGAAGGAAACGATTCGCGGCTTCAAGATGATTGCCAACGGCGAATGCGATCACCTGCCTGAGCAGGCCTTTTATATGGTCGGCGGGATTGACGAGGCCTTTGAGAAGGCCAAGAAAATCCAATAAGGAACCGTCATGGCAACCCTTCACGTAGATGTCGTCTCCGCCGAAGAAAGCATCTTCTCCGGTGAGGCCAAGTTCGTGGCGCTGCCCGGTGAAAGCGGCGAGCTTGGCATCCTGCCGCGGCACACGCCGCTCATTACGCGCATCAAGCCCGGCGCGGTGCGCATCGAGCGGGCTGACACCGGCGAAGTTGAATTCGTCTTCGTGGCCGGCGGCATTCTCGAAATCCAGCCCGGCAAGGTCACCGTGCTGGCCGACACCGCCATCCGCGGCCGCGACCTCGATGAAGCTAAAGCCGTGGAAGCGAAGGCGCGCGCTGCCGAGGCAATGAAAAACGCCAAGAGCGATATCGATTTCGCCCTGGCCCAAAGCGAGTTCGCCACCATGGCCGCGCAGATTGCGGCCATCACCAAGCTGCGCAGGAAGTAAGCGCGGCACGCTCGGCGGCATGGGCCCGTGCGCGCGCGACGCGGTGCGCGCGCTCGATAGAATTTCCGCGTTTTCACAATCAGTGCAGCCGCCAGGAGGGCAGCCGTGGCCACCGAATCCGTCACGCCGGGCATTGCAGGCCAGGTCCTGAGCAGCGACGCGCTGGAGCGCGAACTGGCCGAGCTGTTGGTGCACAGCCTCAACCTCGAAGTGGCCGCGCAAGACGTCGACCCCACGGCGCAGTTGTATGGCGACGGCCTGGGGCTGGATTCCATCGACATCCTCGAACTGGCGCTGGAAGTGTCGCAGCGCTACGGCTTCCAGTTGCGCGCCGACGACGAGAACAACCATCAGGTCTTCACGAACCTGCGCACCCTGGCCGCGCACGTGGCGCAGCAGCGCACAAGGTAGCTGAGGTAGCCGCGTTCATGTCGTGGC
This sequence comes from Burkholderiales bacterium, assembly GCA_031381955.1. GTDB lineage: Bacteria > Pseudomonadota > Gammaproteobacteria > Burkholderiales > Burkholderiaceae_C > Rubrivivax. The sequence goes on along the minus strand of JANMYI010000744.1, from coordinate 3,582 downwards.
AGCGCGCGCTCGGCGTCGGGCTGGCGGTAGCGGCCTACGCGGTGCTGTCGCACTGGCTGATCACGGTCGATCCTTCGCAGCCCTGGCTGATTGCGGCGCCGATGCTGCCGTTTCTTTCCGTCACCCTGCTGCTGGCCTGGCGCCGCCGCCGTGCCGGCCTGGCGTGGTTGAGCGCGCTGGCCTTGGCCGTGTTCATCGGCGCGGCCTGGTGGGGCCGCGCCGGCGATGTCGGCCGGTTATACCTGGCGCAGCATGTGGGCGTGCACCTGCTGCTGGGCTTCAGCTTTGGCGCCACGTTGCGCCGCGGCGCAACGCCGCTGATCACGCTGATGGCACGCGCCGTGCACCCTGCTGTGCCGCCGGCCATGGCGCAGTACACGTGCCGGCTCACGGGCGTGTGGGCGCTGTACTTCGTGCTCATGGCCGGCCTGTCGTTGGCGCTGTATGCCTGGGCGCCCTGGGCTTGGTGGTCGTTCTTTGCCAACGTCATCACGCCGCTGAGCGTGGCCGTGTTCTTCGGGCTGGAGTTCGCGCTGCGCTATTGGCTGCACCCGGAATTCGAGCGCATGTCCTGGCAGCGCGGCATGCAGGCCTACCAGCGCATCATGGCCCGGCGCGCTGCACCATGACATTGCTTGGGGGTGGGCCGCTGTCGCGCACCGTGGCCTGGCACGCCGGCCAGCCCTTGAGTGCCGCTGCCTTGCTGGCCGCTGCCGCGCAGGTGGCAACACGCCTGCCGGCGCAGGGTGACGCGATCAACCTGTGCCAGGACCGTTTTTTGTTCAGCGTCGGCCTGCTGGCCGCGCAGTTACGCCAGCGCACCTGCCTGCTGCCGCCCAATGCTTTGCCGGCGACGCTGGGCCTGCTGCAAGCCGCTGACGAGGCGCCGCTGTTCGCGCTGAGTGACGACGCCGCGCTGTTGCCACAGTTGCGCGAGCAAGGCCTGCACACCGTGTTCCTGGAGCATGCTGCCGCTGGCCAGGCCGCTGTGCATGCCGCTGCCGTCGCGCCAATCCTCGACGCCGAGTTCGTGTCCACATCTGAGCGAGCGGCGTTCAGCCTGCTCACGTCGGGCTCCACGGCCGTGCCCACCGCCCACCCCAAGAGCTGGGCCACGGCACGGCTCATCACCCAGGCCGGTGTGCACAGCCTGGCTGAACACCTGGGCTGGCGCGATCTCGCCGGGCTGAACATCGTGGCCACGGTGCCGTCGCAACACAGCTACGGCATCGAGTCTGCTGTTTTGCTGGCGCTGCTGGGCGGTGCGGCGTTCGATTGCGCCCGCCCCTTCTATCCGGCTGACGTGGCCGCCGCTTTGGCGCGCCTGCCGCGCCCGCGTGCCCTGGTGACCACGCCTTTTCACTTGAAGGCGGTGGTGCAGGCCGGGTTGGCCTTGCCGCAGGTGGATTTGATTTTGTCGGCCACGGCGCCCTTGTCGCCGCAACTGGCGCAGCAGGCTGAAGCCGCGTTCGGTGCGCCGCTGATCGAAATCTACGGCTGCACCGAGGCCGGCCAGGTGGCCACGCGGCGCACCACGCGCACCGAGCTGTGGCGCACCATGGGCGCGCTACGCCTGCACGCCGACCCGGCGGTGCCGGCAGACCGTGCCGTGGTCAGCGGCGGCCATGTCAGCGTGCCCACGCCGCTGGCCGATTTGATCGAGCTGCAAGACGAGCGTCACTTCCGCTTGCTCGGCCGCGCCAATGACCTGATCCACGTCGCCGGCAAACGCAGCTCGCTGGGCCACTTGAACTACCACCTCAACCGCATTCAAGGCGTGCTCGACGGCGCCTTCTGGCAACCCGACGAAGCACCCGACAGCGTGGCCCGGCTGGTGGCCTTCGTGGTGGCGCCGGGCTTGCCGGCGCAGCACATCGTGCAGGCCTTGCGCCCGCTGCTCGATGCGGCGTTCTTGCCGCGCCGGGTGGTGCCGGTGGCCGCGCTGCCGCGCGAAGCCACGGGCAAGCTCACCGCCGCGGCGCTGCGTGAATTTGCGCTGCGCACGCTGGCCCAGGCCGCGGGCCCGCAAGGTGCGCCTTGACCGCCGCCTGGCCCCTGCAGCGCCGCGTGCCGGTGCCCCGCGACCACCCGGCGTTTGACGGCCACTTCCCTGGCGCCCCGGTCTTGCCCGGCGTGGTGTTGCTGGCTTGGGTGATCGACGCCGCGCAGCCCTGGGCCGCCGGGCGCAAGCTGGCCGTGCCGGAGGTGAAGTTCCTGCACCCCGTGGGGCCGGGCAGCGAGCTGTTGATCACCTTGCAGGCGCAGCGCGCGGGCCTGGTGTTTGATGTGCGGCTGGGCGATGTGGTGGCGGCGCGCGGGCGCCTGGCGTTGCTTGACGCCGCGGCCGAGCCGGCACCCGCTACACCGCCCACCCCGCCCACACCGCCCGCGCGGCCGGCGCCCTGGGCGCGCCAGGGCGAGCGCGGCAATGCGCTCGTGCTCAAGCTCATGGCCGCCATCGCCGTGGCCTGTGGGCGCCGGGCGACGCGGCTGTTGCTGCACCCCATCGCGCTGTACTTCGTGCTGTTCTCGCCCCAGGCGCGCCGGCATTCGCGTCGGTACCTGGCCCGCGTGCTGGGCCGCCGGCCAGGCTTTGCCGACGGCTACCGCCATGTCCACACCTTTGCCAACCTGGTGCTTGACCGCGTCTATTTCTCGCGCGGCGAAGTCGGCGCATTCGAACTCAACGTGCGCGGCCTGGAACACCTTGACGACGCCATAGCCGGCGGCCGCGGCGCCGTGCTGCTGGGCGCCCACGTGGGCAGCTTCGCGGCCCTGCACGCCCTGGGCGGCGCGCGCGCCGGGCCGCGTGTGGCCATGGTCATGTACCCGGACAATGCCCGCATGATCCAGGCCACGCTGCGCGCCATCGCCCCGCGCTCGCACCTCGACATCATCGCCCTGGGCCGGCCCGGCTCGATGCTGGCGGTGCGCGAGTGGCTGGCCGGCGGTGGCCTGGTCGGCATGCTGGCCGACCGCCAGCTCGACGAGCCCACCCAACGCGACCACACCGTGCGCCTGCCGTTCCTGGGCGTGGCCGCGCCGTTCGGCGAAGGGCCGCTGCGCATGGCGCAGTTGCTGCGCCAGCGCGTGTACTTCATGGCCGGCGTGTACCTGGGCGGGCGCCGCTATGAAGTGAGCTTTGAGCCGCTGGCTGATTTCACCCAACCGGTGGCCGATGCCGCGGCGCGGGCTGACGCGCTGCGTGCCGCGCTGCACGCCTACGTCCAAAAGCTTGAAGCACTGTGCCGCCACGCGCCCTACAACTGGTTCAACTTCCATGACTTCTGGCAAGAAGATGCGCCGGCTTGAGCGTGGCGTGTTGCTCGGCACGCTGGCCCTGCTGTGGGCCACGGCGGCAGCCGCCATGGAGCTGGACGCCTTGATGCAACTGCTGGCCCGGCGCCAAAGCGGCGAGGCCAGGTTCACCGAGGTGCGGCATGTGGCGGGGCTGGACCAGCCGCTGTTGTCCAGCGGCACGCTGAGCTTCAAGGCGCCCGATCAACTGGCACGCCGCACCCTGAGCCCGCGGCCGGAATCGTTCACTGTGCAGGGCAATCAAGTCACGCTGGAACGCGGCGG
>JANMYI010000595.1:0-3554 GCA_031381955.1 Burkholderiales bacterium | reverse complement strand
CAGGTACAACGCGGTCAGCCGGCGTTCGCTGCCCACCAGCTTGGCAAAGCCGGTGATGACGTCGGCGTCGCTGAGGTCTTCTTTCTGCGCCACGCGGCTCATGGTGAGGTGGTGGCGCACCAGGAATTCGATCAAGCTGCTGTCTTCACGTGACACGCCGTGCTCGCGGCAAAAACGCCGTACCTCCACGGCGCCCAGCTCGGAATGGTCACCGCCACGGCCCTTGGCCACGTCGTGAAAGAGGGCGGCCACGTAGAGCAGCCAAGGTGCATCCCATTGCCCGGCGAGTTGCGAGCAGAACGGGTACTCGTGCGCGTGCTCCGGGATGAAGAAGCGGCGCACGTTGCGCAGCACCATCAGGATGTGCTGGTCCACCGTGTAGGCGTGGAACAGGTCGTGCTGCATGCGCCCGACGATGCGGCGGAAGACCCACAGGGTGCGCCCCAGCACCGAAGTCTGGTTCATCAGCCGAAAGGCGTGCGTCACACCCTGGGGCTGGCGCAGCAGGTGAAGAAAGTTCTCGCGGTTGATCGGGTCGCGGCGAAAGGCCGCGTCCATCACGCCGCGGGCGTTGTACAGCGCGCGCAGCGTGCGTGCTGAAAGGCCCTTGATGCCCGGCGTTTGCGCATAGATCAGGAACGTTTCCAGAATGGCATGCGGGTTGTCGGTGTACAGGCTGTCGCTGGCCACTTCGAGCATGCCGGCGCGGTCGCGAAAGCGGGCGTTGATTTCGCGCATCGGCGCGTCTTGCGAGCCGCTGACGCGCTCCTCGATGTTCAACAGAATGATCTGGTTGAGCTGCGTCACCGCCTTGGCCGCCCAGTAATAGCGGCGCATCAGCACTTCAGACGAGCGCTGCGCCGTGCTGGCCTTGAAGCCGAAACTTTCGGCCAGGGCGGTTTGCAGGTCGAACACCAGGCGGTCTTCGCGCCGCCCGGCCAAGGCGTGCAACTTGGCGCGGATCAGCTTGAGCGTGCCTTCATGCTTTTGCAGCTGACGCGCCTCGAACGGTGTGATCAAACCCTTGGCCGCCAACTCGGCCCAATGGCGGCCCAGGCCGGCGGCGCGGGCGACCCAGATCACCACCTGCAAGTCGCGCAGGCCGCCCGGGCTTTCCTTGCAGTTGGGCTCCAGCGAATAAGGCGTGTCCTCGTGCTTCACATGGCGCTGGCGCATTTCCAGCAGCTTGGCGCGGTAAAAAGCGCGCGCGTTCATGGCACGGTCCAGTGCGCTGCGCAACTCGTTGAACAAGCGCTTGTTGCCGGCCACCAGGCGGGCTTCGAGCAAAGCGGTTTGCACCGTCACATCGGCCTGCGCTTCGGCCACGCATTCGGCCACCGTGCGCACCGAGGCGCCGGGGTCCAGGCCGGTGTCCCAGCACTGGGTGATGAAGTCTGCCGCGGCCTGGCGCAGGGCTTCACGCGCGGGCGCGGCAGCGTCGTCATGGCCCATGCCGGCGGGCAACAGCAGCAGCAGGTCGACGTCGGAATGCGGGAACAACTCGCCACGGCCATAGCCGCCCACGGCCACCAGGCTGGTGCCTTCGGGCAGCGCGGCGTGCTGCCACAGGGCTTGCAGCGCTTCATCAACGCAACCGGCCAATGCCCGGCACAGCCGGGTGGCCGCCGGGCCGGTGGGACGGGCGGCGTTGAACTGGGTGATCAGCTCGATGCGCCGGGCCGCCAGGCGCTGGCGCAGCGAGGGCTCCGACACGGGCGGCAGATTAACCGTTGACGAAAGCAGGCGGCGGCGGGCTGCCAGCCGACAGCGTGAGCACCTCGTAGCCGGCATCGGTGACCAGCACCGTGTGCTCCCACTGCGCCGAGAGCGACCGGTCTTTGGTGACGATGGTCCAGCCGTCGCCCATTTCGCGGATCTCGCGCCGCCCGGCGTTGACCATGGGCTCGATGGTGAAGGTCATGCCCGGCATCAGCTCTTCCAGCGTGCCCGGGCGGCCGTAGTGCAGCACCTGCGGCTCTTCATGGAAGCGTGCGCCGATGCCGTGGCCGCAGAATTCGCGCACGATCGAAAAGCCATTCGATTCGCCGAACATCTGGATGGCATGGCCGATGTCGCCCAGCCGCGCGCCGGGCTTGACGCGAACGATGCCTTTCCACATGGCCTCGTGCGTGAGCTGGCACAGGCGCTTGGCCTGGATGCTGCCTTCGCCCACAACGAACATGCGGCTGGTGTCGCCATGCCAGCCGTTCTTGATGACGGTGACGTCGATGTTGACGATGTCGCCGTTCTTCAGCGGCCGCTCATTCGGGATGCCATGGCAGACCTGGTGGTTGACCGAAGTGCAGATCGACTTGGGGTAGGGCGTGTAGCCTGCCGGCGCGTAATTCAGCGGCGCGGGCGTGCCGCCTTGCACATGCACGATGTGCTCGTGCGCCAGTTTGTCCAGCGCTTCGGTGCTGATGCCGGGCTTGACGTGGGAGGTGAGCATGTCCAGCACTTCCGACGCCAGGCGGCCGGCCAGGCGCATGCCTTCGATGTCTGCGGGGGTTTTGAGGGTGATCGCCATGGGCGCGGATTATCCCATTGCGCACATAAAATCGGCCGCACACCAAGGTCATCGCCACCAGCAGCACCGCTCGGCGACGAGCCGGCCCGCACCGCCCAACCTTCGGGACCGCATGCCTTCCAACGCCCCCCATCTGAGCCGCTTCATCGGCGGCAACGCCCATTCCGAGTTCCGTACCCAAGCCTTGCTGGTGCCGCTGCGTGCAGTGTGCGAACGCATCACCGGCCTGCGCTCGCAGCATGTGCACTGGGTGGCCAGCACGCAGGCGCCCGACCGCGCCACGCACGACAAGCTCACAGCGTTGCTCGACTACGCAGCGCGCTCGCCGCAGGTTGACGCGGGCACGCTGATCGTGGTGATGCCGCGCCTGGGCACGGTGTCGCCGTGGTCGAGCAAGGCCACCGACATTGCGCGCAATTGCGGTGCCGCGGTGCTGCGCGTGGAGCGCGTCACCGAGTACCGCTTGCAGCTCAAGGCGCCGCTGCTCGGTGCGGCCAAACCGCTGTCTGAACAGGAACTCGGCGCCTGCGCCGCCCTGCTGCACGACCGCATGACCGAAAGCGTGGCCACCAGCGTTGAAGCCGCCGCCGACCTGTTCGCGGTGCAGGCCGCGCCGACGCTGGAACAGGTGGATGTGCTGGGCGCCGGGCGCGGCGCGTTGCTCGCGGCCAACCAGAGCCTGGGCCTGGCGCTGAGCGATGACGAGATCGACTACCTGGTGGCCGCGTTCAAGCAGCTCGGGCGCAACCCGAACGACGTGGAACTGATGATGTTCGCGCAGGCCAACAGCGAGCACTGCCGGCACAAGATCTTCAATGCCGCGTTCCGCATCGATGGGCAGGAGCAGCCGCTGTCGATGTTTGGCATGATCCGCCATACGGAAAGCGCGTCGCCGCAGCACACGGTGGTGGCCTACCACGACAACGCGGCCGTGATGGAAGGCGGGCCGGTGCAGCGCTGGCTGCCGCAGGGTTACACCAATGCGCCGATCTACAGCGCGCGCGACGAGATTGCGCAGGTGCTGATG
>JANMYI010000572.1:0-16961 GCA_031381955.1 Burkholderiales bacterium | reverse complement strand
GCACGCCGGCCGAACAGATCACGGTCACTCGGACGCAGCACGCACGCCAGCATGTCCTGACCGGCAAAGACGTACGGCGGCAAGTAGCAGTAGTTGTCGTAGTAGGCGTGGAAGTGGCCGCGCTCTTGCTCACCGTGCAGCGGTACGTGGGTGGCATCCACATCGAGCACCAATTCCTTGGGTGCTGCAGCGTGGCTGGCAATGAACTGCTGCATGAGCACCCCGTGCAGCGCAGCCGCATGCTCGCGCGTGGCACTCGTGTCAAGACGGCTGAGCGTGGGCGCTGAGGCCAAGGCTTCGGCGCGGCCCACGGCCGTTTGCATCACCAGATCGTTGCGCAGCACGTTGTGGTCGCACACGTCCGACCAACCCAGACACAGGCCGTAGATGCGCTGCGCCAACAGACTGTGCACGCTGTGCTGAACACTGGCTCTGCGGCGTTCGTCACCGAAGGCAAGCGCCGCCGCGCGGCTCAGGCCCAGCCGTTCATCGACCTGCTTGAGCAGCAACACACCGCCATCGCTGACGATGTCGCCACCGTCGAACGCGGCCTCGGTTCTCATTGGCGTCAGATACCTATGAAAGCGCGCTTCGGCACGAGGCCGCCGACCTTGTACTGATGAAATATCCGGGCTAGGGCGGGAATGTGCCCCAGCGCGGCTTCGTACACTTGCCGGTCTCATCAATCGATGGCCTGTCCATCCCCAGGAGGTTCTGCCCATGAAACGCTTGCCCCTTGCCCTGGCTGCCCTGATCGGCGTGGCCACCGCCCTGCCCGCCGCGGCGCAGTTCGCCAAACCCGAAGATGCGGTCACGTACCGCAAGGCTGCTTTTCAGGTGATGGCCGCGCACTTCGGGCGCATCGGCGCCATGGTCAACGGCCGCGTGCCGTTTGATGCTGCGGCTGCCGCGTCCAACGCCGACGTGGTGGTGTTTGCGTCCAAACTGCCGTATGCCGGCTTTGTTGAGGGCACGGGTGCGCCGGAAAAGGGCCGCCCCAAGGCCAACGTCTGGTCCGACCGCGCCAACTTCGACGCCGCGGCGCGCAAGATGCAAGACGAGGTGGCCAAGCTGGCCGCCGTTGCCAAGGGCGGCAACCTGGATCAACTCAAGACCGCGTTCGGCTCCGCGGCAGGCAGCTGCAAGAGCTGCCACGACGAGTACCGCAATCCTTGATACCGGCTCGTTGCTGGTTGATCAAGCCCGCTTCGCGCGGGCTTTTTGTTTTCGCGATCAGCCTGCGGCTGGCTCGGCGAAGCCGAGCAAGACCCTGCGGGCTCTCCATAGCTCCGGCACGCGGCTGCGCCGCTTCACATCGCTGCGCAATATGAGCCTGAACCCGCCCAGGCCGCGCGGCGGCTGCCCGGTGGCTGGAAGCTGTGATGGAGAGTCACTGAGTCGATCCGCCCTTTGGCGGCGCAGCTTGCTCCATTTCGCGCAAGGACTTGGCCGCATCTAGGCTGCCCTTGTTGGCCGCGCTTCGGAACCAGGCCGCAGCCTTGGCCAGATCCTTGTCGACGAACTTCCCGTCGCGGTACAAGCGGCCAAGGTGTACAGCGGCGCTGCGATCACCCAAGGAAGCGGCGCGGCGGTAGTCGACCAAAGATTTCTCAGCCTGTCCCAGTTGCTCTAGGTTGATCGCTCAAGCCTTGCAGGGCCAGGATGTGCATCCCCTTTGGGGCACGTCGGCCGCCAACAGCTGCGCCGCTTGATTCATGGTGCGCGCGAACTCGTCCAGCTGTTGCTCCGAGGTCTCGTTCACAAACTTGTTTCCGCGCCGTGCGTATGTCAACGATTTCAGGTGCAGTCCGTAAGCGATCGCCGACTCGGCGAAGCCGAGCACGACCCTGCGGGTCATCGCTGACTTCTTAGCTCCGGCACGCGGCTGCGCCGCTTCACATCGCTGCGCGACATGAGCCTGCGCTGAGATCAGCGCGATCAGCCTGCGGCTGGCTCGGCGAAGCCGAGCACGACCCTGCGGGTCATCGCGCTTTTCTTCTCAATCTTCGTGACGATGACGTTGCCGATTTCGGCCGTGTTGGCCACGTGCGTGCCGCCACACGGCTGCATGTCAACGCGGTCAAGGTCGAGCACGCGCACCCGGCCCCCCCCACGCGGCGGCTGCACGCTCATGCTGCGCACGAGCTGGGGGTTGGCGTCGAGTTCGTCTTCCGTGATCCAGCGGTGGCGCACGGCATGGCTCGCACTCACCAGGCGCGCAATACCTGCGCTCAGTTCGGCCTTGTCCAGCGGCTCGCTCATGTGGAAGTCCAGCCGCGCATAAGTTGCGGTGATCGAGCAGCCATCCACCGGGTGCGGCACCAGCGCGCACAGCAAATGCGTGGCGGTGTGAAAGCGCATGTGCGCGCGCCGGCGCGCCACGTCGATACAGGCCTGCAAGGTGGTGCCCACGGGCAACAGCGCCATTTGCCCGGCGTCGGCCAAGACATGGGCGATGCTGCCCGGCGCTGCGCCCTTGCGCGTGTCGGCCACCTTGATGCGCTCACCACTGGCCAGCACAAACTCGCCGGCATCACCGGCCTGGCCGCCGCCCAAGGGGTAGAAGACCGTGCGGTCGAGCAGCACGCCCAGTGCGTCGTGGCCGATCACGGTGGCGCTGCACTGCGCCAGTTGCGCGTCTTCGCGGAAGAGCTCTTCGGTGGTCATGGCTGACTTCCAGGGCGGGGCAATGAACCGATGTTGTCAGAGATCGACCGTGCCTTCGATGCACGCCTGCACGTCGCCGCCGACCCAAATCTCACCGCCTTCGCTGCTGATGCGCACGCGCCCGGCGCGTTGCAGCACCGTGCCCTGCGCGGCCACATAGTGGGCTGGGGCCAGGCCGTCGGCGATCAACCATTGCGCCAGGCCGGCGTTCAGGCTGCCCGTGACGGGGTCTTCATCAATGCCCACCGCCGCGGCAAAGGCGCGCACTTCGAAGTGGCTGTCTGCTCCACTGAGCTGAGGCCCGGCCACGCCGACCTTGGCCAAGGTCTTCAGCGCAGCGTGGTCTGGGCGTAGCGCCAGCACCGTGGCGGCGTCGTGCAGCAACAGCGTCAGCCAAAGTGGCCCGTTGTCCAGCCACTGTGCGGCGCGCACGCTCGTTGCGTCCAAACCCAAACCCTTCAACACTTGGGCCAACAGTTGTGGTTCCACCGCGCTGCGCTGCAGAGGAGGCGCTGCAAAGGCCAGGCGCGCGCCAGCGCGGCGGATACGCACCAGGCCGACGGCGCATTCCTGCACCACTTCGTTCGCTCGGCGCGGCGAGCCAGCACCCATCAGCCAGGCCTGGCAACTGCCCAGCGTGGGGTGGCCGGCAAAGGGCAACTCGCCGCCCGGAGTGAAGATGCGCAAACGATAGTCGGCCTCGGGGTCGCTGGGTGGCAAGAGGAAGGTGGTTTCCGACAGATTCGTCCAGCGTGCAAATTCGGTCATGCGCTCCTCGCTCAAGCCCTGCGCGTCGTGCACCACCGCCACCGGGTTGCCGCGCAGCGCTTGCGCGGTGAAGACGTCGAGTTGATGAAAACGGTGCTTCATGGCGTTTGTTCCTTGAGCAGTTGGCCCAGCGCCGCCACAGCCGTGTCGATCTGATCGGGCGTTGCGGTGACGAAACTCAGGCGCAGCGTGTCATGCCGCGGCGCGCCGCAATAGAACGGCGCGCCGGGCACGTAGGCCATGCCGCGGGCCACGGCTTGCGCCAACAGGGCCGTGGTGTCGCGCCCGCCGCCCAGCTCAAGCCAGAAGAACATGCCGCCACCGGGCAGCTGCCAGCGGCAGCCGGCGGGCAGGTGGCGTTGCAACGCGGCATGCATGGCATCGCGCTGTAGCTGGTAGCGCGCGCGCACCAAGGGCAGGTGTTCGCGCAGGAAGCCGTTGCGAATGACCTCGTGCGCCACGCGCTGGTTGAAGCCCGGCGTGTGCAAGTCGGCCGCCTGCTTGGCCTGCAACAGCTTGGGGTAAAGCGCGGCCGGCGCCACCACGTAGCCCAGGCGCAAACCCGGAGCCAGGATCTTGGAAAACGAACCCAGGTACACCGCACCATCGCCGGCCGCGGCGGCCAGCGGCGGCGGTGGTGGTGTGCCGTACCACAGCTCGCCATAAGGGTTGTCTTCCACCAACGGCAGGCCGTTGCGCGCGGCCTGTTCCACCACGGCCAAACGGCGCGCCGCGCCCATGGTTCGCGCGCTCGGGTTCTGAAAGTTGGGTTGCAGGTAGATGAAGCGCGCGCCACGGGCAACGGCCAGGCCATCGGGCAGCGGGCCTTCGTCGTCACACGGCACGTCCACGAACTCGCATTCATAGGGCGCAAAGGCCTGCAGCGCGCCCAGGTAGGTGGGCGATTCGACCGCCACACCCGAGCCGGCATCGATCAACACCTTGCCCACCAGGTCCAGACCCTGCTGCGAGCCGGTGGTGATGAGCACCTGGCCGGGCTGCACCGCCATGCCCTGGGCATTCAGCTCAGCCGCCACCCACTCACGCAGCGGCCCGAAGCCTTCGCTGGCGGCGTACTGCAGGGCTTGCGCCGGGGTGTCGGTGAGCACGCGCTGGCAGGCTTCGCGCAAGGCCTGCACCGGAAAGCCCTGCGGCGCGGGCAGGCCGCCGGGCAGGCTGATGATATCGGGCCGCTCGGTGATCTTGAGGATCTCGCGAATCACCGAAGGTTCCATGCGCGCGGCGCGCCGGGCAGTCGTCCAGCTTGTGCTGTGGGTCGTCATATGCTGGCTCAATGTTTTGGCTCATTTGGAACGTTGCACCGACATGCGCGTGCCGGCAAACACGGTGGCCATCACCACCAACGAAAAGACCAGCGTGGCTGGCTGCAAGGCCTCGCCCGCCACGGGCGCGGCAAACAGCAGCGCCAAAAAGGGTTGCAGTAACTGCACCTGGCTGACACGCACCGCGCCGCCCACGGCCAGGGCGTGGTACCAGGCGAAAAAGCCTAACCACATCGACACCAGCGAGACGTAGCCAAAACCCAACCAGGCCGATGGCAGCACAGCGCCGGGCTGCGTCGGCATCGCGGCCAGCGCCACAGGCAACGTGAACGGCAGGCTCATGACCAGCACCCAGCAGATCACACGCCAGGCCGGCATCTGCGCGGCCGCGCGCGCCCCCGCCACGTAGCCCACTGCGGCGCTGAACACGGCGCCCAGCAGCAGGCCATCAGCCGCATGCAAACGCCCGCCGCCGGCATACGCTGCAAAGCCGATGACCAGCGCACACCCCAAAACAGCACAGACCCAGAAGCCGCGCGACGGGCGCTGGCCGAAGGCCCAGGCGGCCAGCACGGCGGTGGCCAGCGGCAGCACGCCGGTCACCACCGCGGCGTGCATGGCCGGCACCTGGCGCAGCGCCAGGGCCAGGAACAGCGGAAAACCCAGCACCGTGCCCAGCGCGGAAACACCCAGCACGGGCCACAGGTGCGGGCTCGGGCGTGGCACCCGCAGCAAGGCCAGCAGCGCCAGGCTGAGCAGCCCGGCCACCGCCGCGCGGCCCGCGGTGACGAACAGCGGCGGCAACTGCGGCGCGTCTTGCGGGCCCACGGCCAGGCGCGTCATGGGCAAGGTGAGCGCAAACAACGTCACGCCGAGCAGGCCCCAGGCCAGGCCGCGGCGTTCGGCCGCGGCGCGCAGCGCAGCGCTGTGGGCCGCCGCCAGGGCCGGTGTGGGATGGCTGGTGGGCATGCGTCAGTGTAGACACCGATAGCAGCACAGAGTCAGTACACTTTTACAAATCACTCCTTAATCTGTATTGCCCCATGCAGCCGCACATGCCACCCCCCGCGCTGAGCCGCCAGGCCGATGCGACCCTGGCCGAGCAGCTTGCCGAGCGCTTTACGCAGCGCATCGAGCAGCGGCTGTTGGCGCCAGGCGCGCGGCTGCCGTCGATCCGCGAATGCGCGCGCGCGCAAAGCCTGAGCCCGAGCACGGTGGTGGCCGCGTACGACCGCCTGCTGGCGCGTGGCCTGGTGCAGGCCCGCCCGCAGCGCGGCTATTTCGTGCGCGAGCGCGCAGCGCCGGCCCGAGCGCGCAACACGGCGGCGGCGCCGGTGGCGCGGCCGGTGCCCGTCAGCGCCACCGCACTCATCCGCGGCATGTTGCAGCGTGATGCGCGCCTGGCAGGCCCCGGCCTGGGCACGCTGCCGGCCGAGTGGCTCGACCTGCCCTTGCTGCAGCAAGCGTTGCGCAAGGTGCTGGCCGACCCCGAGCAGGCCGCATCAGCCCTGCACTACGGCCACCCGGCGGGCGAGCCGCGGCTGCGCGACCAACTCCGCCACAGCCTGGCCGAGCTGGGCATTCGCGCCGGCGCTGAGCAGATCGTCACCACACAAGGCGCCACCCAGGCGCTCGATTTCGTCGCCCGCACCCTGCTGCGCCCGGGCGACCCGGTGCTGGTCGACGAACCCGGTTGGGCGGTGGAACACGCGCGCCTGGCCGCCGCGGGCATGCAGTTGTTGCCGGTGCCGCGCGGCGAAGACGGCCCCGACCTGGCCGTGATGGCGCGGTTGATCAAGGCCCACCAGCCGCGCCTGTACGTGACGGTCTCGGTGCTGCACAACCCGACCGGCGCATCGCTGTCGCTGCAGGCCGCCCACCAGGTGCTGCAACTGGCGCATGAGCATGATGTGTACATCGTCGAGGACGACACCTACGCCCATCTGGCCAGCCCGCACCTGCCGCGCCTGGCGGCACTCGACGGCCTGCGCCGCACCCTCTACGTGTCGGGGTTCTCCAAGATTCTGGCGCCGGGCTGGCGCGTCGGTTACCTGGCCGCGCCGGCCGCGCTGGTGGAGCGCTTGGTCGACACCAAGTTGTTGAGCTCCCTCACCACGCCCAGTTGGCCCGAGTTGGCGCTGGCGCATTGCCTGGAGCAAGGCCACCTTTTGCGCCATGCCGAACGCCTGCGCCAACGCCTCGCTAGCGCCCGAGCCCGGGTTGTGAAGCTGGCCCAGGCGCATGGCTTTGAATTTGCCGCACCGCCACGTGGTTTATTTGGTTGGATAGAAGTGGGCACTGACACAGAGCGTGCCGCGCGGGCGCTGCTGGATGACGGCTGGTTGCTCGCGCCGGGCACACTGTTCCACGTGCCGCCGCGGCCCAGCACGCTGATGCGAATCAACTTCGCCAGCGCCCAGGACGTCGCCTTTTGGCGCCGGCTGCAAACGTTCGCAGGGGGCCCGGTTTGAGGGGGTGTGTGGAAAACCGGGACTCGCCACAGGTGTAAGTGCCCGTTACCATAGCGCTCGAGACGTTTGTAACGATGTACGAATCCACCCTGCCCCCCGGCTCGCCAGACCTGATGCGCGTCAGCGCGTTCAAGCGCTACCTTGACGAGCTTGAGCGCAACCATGGCTTCAATGCCGCGAGCACGCGCTTGTCCACGCTCAGCCCGTCGCTGGTGCAAGACCTGATGCGCTTCGAGCAAGACGGCGGCCAGAGCGAAGTGCTCGACGTAGTGGCCGCCAGCGTGCGCCACCAGCGCGCGGTGCTGATGCATCTGCAATGCGGCGACCGCGTCGTGCCGCTCACGCTTTTCCCTGCCGAGCAGCAGGCCCATTGCCCGATGGACATGGGCCAGTTTCTGGCCATGCGCCTGGCCGAATTGCAGGTCTTGCAGGTGGAGCCCGCGGTGATGCGCCCGCCCGGCCACCCCGACCGCGCCCGCGTGGGCGAGGCCGCGCACTACGTGGCGCTGAACCCGCTGTTGTGGGAGCTGGCCATGCGTGGCGCGCGCGAAGAACTGCTGCCCGAAATCGCCGGCCAGGCGGCTTACCGCATTGCCGCCAGCATGGACTTGCGCGAACTCACCGCCACCGGCGTGCTGGCCGCGGCGGTGCAGCGGCTGAAGAAGCACACGTGCAGCCTGCGCGACATCACCGGCTGGCCGGGCTTTGACCGCGGCCGCGCCAGCCGGCTGCTCAACGCGCTGTACCTGCATGCCGCGCTCATGATCAGCCGCACCCACCCGGTGGCCACCAACGAAGGCTTTCGCAGCGCCCTGCGTCGCTGAGGCGACGCTTCGTTTTGGCTGGGCGCTGAAGCGACGCTTCGTTTTGGCTGGGCGCGCAAGCGCCGCTTCAGGCCACCGCGCCGAGCTGTTCCCAGCGCTCCAGCGCCAGCAGCAATTCATCGTCGATCGCGGCGTGGCGCGCATGCAGCTCGCTGGCACGCAGCGGCTCGCGCGCGTACAGCGAGCCGTCGGCCAGACGCTCATCGATCAGCTTCTGCTCAGCCTCCAGCGCCTGGATGCGCTCGGGCAGCGTGCGCAGTTCCTGCTGCTCCTTGTAGCTGAGCTTGCGTGCCGACGCGGCCGGCGCCTTGCTGGCCGCTGGCGCGGGCGCCGGCGGGGGCACCGGCTTGGCGGCCTGTGCCGTGGCGCGGGTGCGTTGGCGCTTCCAGTCTTCATAGCCGCCGATGTATTCGCGCCACGCGCCCGCTTGCGTCTCGCCTTCCCAGGCGATGACGCTGGTGACCACGTTGTCCAGAAAGCGCCGGTCGTGGCTGACCAGCAGCACCGTGCCGGCATAGGCCTGCAGCAACTCTTCCAGCAATTCCAGCGTGTCGATGTCCAGGTCATTGGTCGGCTCATCGAGCACCAGCACGTTGGCCGGCAGTGCGAACAGCCGCGCCAGCAGCAGGCGGTTGCGCTCGCCGCCTGAGAGCGTGGCCACGGGCGAATTGGCGCGCTCGGGGGCGAACAGAAAATCGCCCAGGTAGCTCATCACATGCTTGCGCTGGCCGTTCACCTCGACCCACTCGCTGCCCGGGCTGATGGTGTCGGCTAACGTTTGGTTCAAGTCGAGCGCCGAGCGCAGTTGGTCGAAGTAGGCCACCTGCAAGCGCGTGCCCTGGCGCACCGTGCCCGAGGTGGGCGCCAGTTCACCCAGGATCAGCTTGAGCAGCGTGGTCTTGCCCGCACCGTTGGGGCCGATGAAGCCGATCTTGTCGCCGCGCATCACACTGGTGCTGAAGCGCTGCACCACCACCTGGTCACCAAAGCGCAGGCTCACCTCATCAAGTTCGGCCACCAGCTTGCCGCTGCGTTCGCCGGCGTCCACCGCCAGGCGCACGGCGCCCGCACGTTCACGCCGGGCGGCGCGGGCGCTGCGCAATTTTTCCAGCCGCGCAATGCGTGCCACGCTGCGCGTGCGGCGCGCCTCAACACCCTTGCGCACCCAGATTTCTTCCTGCGCCAGCAGCTTGTCGGCGCGCGCGCTGGCCAAGCCTTCGGCCTCCAGCTCGCGCACCTGGGCGGCTTCGAAGGCGCTGAAATTGCCGGGGTAGGAGCGCAGTTGGCCGCGGTCGAGCTCGACGATGCGCGTGGCCACGGCGTCGATGAAGGCGCGGTCGTGCGACACCACGAGCAGGCCGCCGCGCCATGCGCACAGCAGCCCTTGCAGCCATTCGATGGCGCCCAGGTCGAGGTGGTTGGTGGGCTCGTCAAGCAACAGCACCTCAGGTGCCGCGGCCAGCGCCTGGCCCAGGGCGACGCGTTTGCGCGTGCCACCGGAAAGACTGCCCACCACGGCCTGCGGCTCCAGGTGCAGGCGCTGCAAGACTTCATCCACGCGCTGCTCCCAGTTCCAGCCTTCGAGCAGGTCGATGCGCGAATGCAGGGCATCGAAGTCTTCGCCCGGGGCATGCGCCTCGAAGCGTTCGCGCAGCGCGCGCGCCTCGGCCACGCCGACGCTGACCACGTCGAACACGGTGGCGGCTTCATCGAACAGCGGCTCCTGCGGCACGTAGAAGCGGCGCAGGCCCTGGCTGAGTTGCAGGCTGCCATCGTCAGGCGGCTCGATGCCGGCCAGCACGCGCAGCAGCGACGACTTGCCCGTGCCGTTGCGCCCGATCAGCGCCACGCGCTCGCCGGCATCGAGCGTGAAGGCCGCGCCGTCGAGCAAGGCATGGTGGCCGTACGCCAGGTGGGCGTCGAGCAAATTCAGCAGCGGCATGGTTAACGTTTCAAATGATCAAAAAGCGCGTCGATGAACATCTTCGCCACGTCGAACCCGGTTTGTTGGGTGATTTCCTGGAAGCAAGTCGGGCTGGTGACGTTGATTTCGGTGATGCTGTCACCGATCACATCCAGCCCCACCAGCAGCAGCCCGCGCTGGGCCAGCACGGGCCCCACCGCCAGCGCCAGTTCGCGGTCGCGCGCGCTGAGTTCGCGCGCCACGCCCTTGCCGCCGGCGGCCAGGTTGCCGCGCACCTCGTTGCCCTGCGGAATGCGCGCCAGGCAATGCGGCACGGGCTCTCCATTGATGATGAGCACGCGCTTGTCGCCTTCAGCAATCTGCGGCATGAACTTCTGCACCATCACCGACTGCGCGCCGCCCCGGTTGAGGGTTTCGATGATCGAGCCCAGGTTCAGGCCATCGGCGCGCACGCGGAAGATGCCCATGCCGCCCATGCCGTCGAGCGGCTTCAGGATCACATCACCATGCTCGGCATGGAAGGCGCGAATGTCGTCGCCCGAGCGCGTCACCAGCGTGGGCGCGATGAGCGCTGCAAATTCCAGGATCGCCAGTTTTTCCGGGTGGTCGCGCAGCGCGCGCGGGCTGTTGAACACACGCGCGCCTTCGCGCTCGGCGCATTCGAGCAGGTGCGTGGCGTAGAAATATTCCGAATCGAATGGTGGGTCCTTGCGCATCAGAACGGCGTCAAATTCGGCCAGGGCCTGCACGGCTTGTGAGCGCTGCACGAACCAGTCGTCAAGCCGGCCGGTCAGGCTGATCGCCCGCACCTGCGCCTGCACGCGAGCGCCACTGCGCCAGCTCAATTGCTCGGGCCCGCAGGCGTAGAGCTGCGCACCGCGTGCGGCAGCCTCGCGCATCATCGCGAAGGTGGTGTCTTTGTAGGTCTTGAAGCTTTCCAGCGGGTCGGCAACGAACAGCAATTTCATGTCTTGATCTTCTCGAAATCGGGGCGGCGGTAGTGTTGCACCAACATCGCGGCGGCGCCGGCCAGCACGCCCCAGAAGGCCGCGCCCACGCCCCACCATGACACGCCACTGAGTGTGACCAGGAAGGTCAACGCCGCGGCGTCGCGGTGGCGCTCCACGGCCAGTGCCGCGCCCAACGCGCTGCTGATCGTGCCCAGCAGGGCCAGGCCGGCCAACGCGGCCACCATTTCGCGCGGGAAGGCATTGAACAGCCCCGCCACCGCGCCGCCGGCCAGCCCCACCACGATGTAGATGAGCCCGGCGGCGATGGCCGCGGGGTAGCGCCGCGCCGGGTCGGCGTGCGCTTCGCGCCCCATGCAGATGGCCGCGGTGATGGCCGCCAGGTTCAGCGCAAAACCCCCCAGCGGCGCCAGCACCAGCGTGGCCAGGCCGGTGGTGGTGATTGCGGGCGACACGGGAACTGCGTACCACGAAGCCCGCTGCGCCGCCACGCCCGGCAGGTTTTGCGAGGCCATGGTGACGATGAACAACGGCAACGCGAGGCCGATCAGCGCGGCGGCCGTGAACTGCGGCGCCACCCACACGGGCCAGCCGGCGGCCCAATGCAGTTCGCGCAGCTGCAAACCGCCCTGGGCCCACACCAGCAATACGCCCACCGCCAGCACGCCCACCACGGCATAGCGCGGCCAGGCGCGCCGGCCCAGCAGGTAGGCCGCGGCCATGGCCAGCACCAGCCATGGCGCGCTGCGTGCGGCCAACACCGCGTCCAGGCCGAAGCGCGCCAACACGCCGGCCAGGAGTGCGGCCGCCAGGGCGTGGGGAATGCGGTTCATCACGCGTTCGAAGGCCTTGGTCACACCGGCCAGGGTGATGAGTGCGCCGCAAGCGATGAAAGCCCCGGTGGCCTCGGCCAGGCTCAGGCCCTGGCTGCTGGCAATCAACGCCGCGCCAGGCGTTGACCAGGCGGTGAGCACCGGCATGCGATAGCGCCAGGACAGGCCGATGCTCGTCACCCCCATGCCCAGCCCCAGCGCCAACAGCCATGACGCTTGCTGCGCCGGCGTGGCCCCCAGCGCACTGGCCGCCGCGAAAACAATCACCACAGAACTCGTGTAGCCCACCAGCACGGCCACAAAGCCGGCCACAACGGCAGACGCTGAAGAGTCCCTGAGCAACTGGCGCATGGGCAGGAGGATACGGGCCGCAGCTTGGCCATGCTCCTGGGTGACAGGCGGGCGCGCCGCGGCCCACTATGCTGCCCACCATGCCCTTGCCACCTGCCGCCGCAACGCCACTGCCACCCACGCACAACCCGGTGCCGCACGGCGAACTCATGCGGCGCATCGTGACGCTGGCCATTCCCACCACGCTGCTGTCGCTGCTGCAGGTGGCCACCCAGCTCATCGAAACCTGGCTGGCTGCGCGCCAGGGCACGGCCGCGCTCGCCGGCTGGGCGGTGCTGCTGCCCCTGGTGCTGCTGATGATGCAGATGAGCACCGGCGCCATGGGCGGCGGCGTGGTCTCGGCAGTGGCCCGCGCACTGGGCGCCAAGCGGGCCGACGAGGCGCGCGCGTTGGTGTTGCACGCCTTGATCATCGCCAGCGGCTTCGGCTTGTTGTTTGCCCTGGGCGTGAGCCTCGGGGCGCCGGCCTTGCTGCGCGCGGTGGGCGGGCCCGACAGCGCCGTTCAAGCCAGCAGTTATGCCTGGTGGCTGTTCGGCGCGGGTGCCTTGCCGGCCTGGTGGAGCAACACGCTGGCCTCGGTGCTGCGCGGCGGCGGCCAGCACCTGCCGGCCGCGCGCGTGCTGGCCGCCAGCACGGCCGTGCAACCGCTGCTGGCCTGGGCATTGGCCGAGCCCGCCGGCATGGGCCTGGCCGGCGTGGGCGCAGCCTTTGCGGCGGCCAGTTGGGCCAGCACCCTGGGCCTGTGGCTGCTGGTGCAGCGCGGCGCGGCGGGCTTCGTGCCGTACTGGCGGGGCCGGCCCACCTGGGCACTGTTCGCGCGCATCCTGGCGGTGGGCGCCACGGCTTCAGCGCTGGCCGTGTTGTCGAATCTGGGCACTTTGCTCGTCACCGCACAGTTGCGCCAGCACGGGCCGGCGGTGGTGGCCGCTTACGGCATTGCGGCGCGGCTCGAATTTCTGGTCGTGCCGATCGCCTTCGGCGTGGGCGCTGCGCTCACGGCACTGGTGGGCCGCGCAGTGGGCGCGGGCGATTGGCCCACCGCGCGGCGCATTGCCTGGCTGGGCGGCGGCGTGTCGCTGCTGGTGACTGGTGTACTGGGCTTGGTGGTGGGCCTGTGGCCACTGGCCTTTGCACAGTTGTTCACCACCGACGCCGCCGTGGCCAACACCGCCGCGCGCGCCTTGCGCTACACCGGTTTTGCCTTTGGCGGCTTCGGCCTGGGCATGGCGATGTACTTTGCCGCGCTGGGTGCCGGCCGCCTGGCCGCGCCGGTGGCTGGCGCCGTGGCGCGCCTGCTGATCGCCGTGGGCGGCGGCTGGCTGCTGTCGCACTGGTTCGGCCTGGGGATGGACGGCAACTTCATCGCCGTGGCTCTGGCCTTGTTGGCCTACGGCGCGGCCCATGCCATCGGCGTGCGGCCGGGCGTGTGGCGCCGGCGTTGATGCATTGATGCGTTGATGTTACGATGCGCACTCACCCTCCACCCGGCCCCAGCATGCGCACCACGCTTGACCTCGACACCACAGCCCTTGAAGCCGTGCGCCAGCTCGCTGCCCACCGCTCGCAGAGCCTGGGCAAGGTGGTGTCTGACCTGATTCTCAAAGGCCTGCAACACGACAGCTCGCCGGTTGTCAGACGCAAGGCCGGCCTGCCGGTCTTTGCCGCTGGCGCGCGCCCCATCACGCTGGAAGACGTGAAGTTGGCCGAGGACATGGAATGAGCCCGGCCCGGCCGTCCGAAGGGGCTCGCACCGCAGTGCGCAGCACGCAGGTTACCCAATGAGCCGCGCAGCGCTGAGGCGCCATTGACCGTGGCCACAGTTTGGCTGCTCGACGCCAACCTGCTCATTGCCCTGACCCACGCCGCCCACGTGCACCATGGCGTGGCGCAAGACTGGTTTGCCGCCGTGCCGAAACGGCGCTTCGCCACCTGCACGCTCACCCAGCTGGACTACGTGCGGCTGAGCAGCAACCCGCGCGTGGCCGGGGCCGAGATCAGCCCCGCCCGGGCCTTGCAAGCCTTGCGCGAACTGTGCGCGCACCCCGGCCATGTGTTTTGGCCAGGTGAGGCCTTGCCGCTGGACATGCCCAGCCTGAACACGCCGGCCTTGGTGGGCCACCGCCAAGTCACCGATGCGTACTTGCTGGGCCTGGCCGCCGCGCAGGGTCAAAAGCTGGCCACGCTCGACCGTGGCTTGCTGGGCTTTGCACAAGCCACCCAACTGGCTGCGCATCTAGAGTGGGTGGGTGCGTCACCGGCGGCCCATGAGTCACGCCCCAGGTATCGCGCCAAAAAGCCTTAAATCTCCACCTTCGAGCCCAGCTCCACCACCCGGTTGGCCGGCAGGTTCAGAAAGTCAGCCGCCGCTGAGGCGTTGCGGTGCATGCTGGCGAAGAGCTTTTCGCGCCACATCGCCATGCCGCCGCCAAAGGTGGGGATGACCATGTCGCGGCTCAGGAAGTAGCTGGTCTCCATCTCGTCGAGCGGCACGCCGCGGCCTTCAAGCAGCTTCAGCGCCTCGGGCACATCGGGCTCGTTCTTGAAGCCGAAGTTCAGCGTCACGGCCCAGCAGTCATGGCCCAGCGGTTCAAGCTTGACGCGCCGGTCAAAGCCGACCCACGGTACTTCATGGTGCTTCACATTGACGAACAAGTTATAGGCATGCAGCACCTTGTTGTGCTTCAGGTTGTGCATCAGCGCATTCGGCGTGAGGCCTTCCTGCGCGGTGAGGAACACGGCCGTGCCGTCCACCCGCGTGGGCGGGCTGACGAACACCGCTTCCAGGAAGCCAGGCAGTTCAATGGCTTCGTCGCGCAAGCGCGTGGTCACCAGCTTGCGGCCCTGCACCCAGGTGAGCATGAGCGTGAACATGCCGAAGCCGATGAGCAGCGGGAACCAGCCGCCGGCCAGCAGCTTGAGCAGGTTCGACGCCAGGAAGGTGACATCGATGATGAAGAAAAAGCCAGTGGCCGCCAGGCACAGCGCCAGCGGGTACTTCCAGCCGTAGTGGATGACGAAGAAGGTCATCACCGTGGTGATGGTCATGTCAATCGTTACTGCCACGCCATAGGCGCCGGCCAGCTTGCTCGACGAGCCGAAGAAGATCACCGCCATCACCACAAAGACATACAGCCCCCAGTTGACGAAGGGCACGTAGATCTGGCCGGTGTCGCGCACCGAGGTGTGCAGGATGCGCATGCGCGGCAGGATGCCCAATTGGATGGCCTGCTTGGTGACCGAGAACGCGGCCGTGATGAGCGCTTGCGACGCCACCACGGCGGCCGCCGTGGCCAGCAGGAACAGCGGGATCTCGGCCCAGGCCGGGGCGATCAGGAAGAACGGGTTCTTCACCGCCAGCGGGTCTTTCAACAGCAGCGCGCCCTGGCCAAAATAGTTGATCACCAACGCCGGCATCACCACGCCGTACCAGGCAATGCGAATCGGCCGCTTGCCGAAGTGGCCGAGGTCGGCATACAGCGCTTCGCCGCCCGTGACCACCAGCACCACCGCGCCCAGGGCGACGAAGGCCACCCACTTGTAGTGCAGGCAAAACGCCAGCGCGTACAACGGGTTGAGTGCAACCAGCACTTGCGGGTTGGCCCATATCTGCGGCAAGCCCAGCAAGGTCAGCGCCACAAACCAGACCAGCATCACCGGCCCGAAGGCCTTGCCGATGCCACCGGTGCCCAGGCGCTGCACGGCAAACAGCCCGGTCAACACGACCAGCGTGATCGGCACGATCCAATCGTGATACTGCGGCGCATAGACGTCGATGCCTTCGACTGCGCCCAGCACCGTCATGGCCGGGGTGATGACGGCGTCGCCAAAGAAGATGGCGGTGCCGAACAGGCCAACAGTCATCAACACCCGGCGCAGCGCCGGCTTGCCCTTCACCGCCGTGGTGGCCAGGGCCAGCATGGCGATCAGGCCACCCTCGCCGTTGTTGTCAGCGCGCAGGATGAGCAGCACGTACTTGAGCGAGACGACGATGGTCAGCGTCCAGAACAGCAGCGACAACACACCCAGGATGTTGTCGGTGGAGATGGGCACATGGCCGCCGTGGAAGACTTCTTTCAGCGCATACAGCGGGCTGGTGCCGATGTCGCCATAGACCACGCCCAGCGCGGCCAGGGTCAGGCCGGCAAGCGCCGTGCCGCTGCGCGGCGGAGGGGTCTGGTTCAAGGGCTTGGCCGGGTTCGGCTCATCAGGCGGGGGTGTGCATTGTGCAGTGCAGCATTGACCATGCGCAAGCACCAGGCCATTGCAGCCATCACTGGTCCACCTCGGCCTCGGGGTCGGTGGCTTCCAGCTCATAAGAAGCTGCCACCATGGCCAGGCGGGCGATCACGCCGTACATGTAGAAGCGGTTGGGGGCGCTGGCCCCGGGGCGTTCACCGGGCCGTGGCAGTTGGGCGCCCTGGGCAAAGGCCAGCGGCACATAGCGTGAGCCTGGTGCGCTCAAGTCTTCATCAATGCCTTGGTGCGCATGCACGCGATAGAAGCCGCCCACGACATAGCGGTCGATCATGTACACCACCGGCTCGGCCACGGCGTCGTGGATTCGCTCGTAGGTGGGCACGCCTTCCTGAATGATCACTTGGGTGAGCGCCCGCCCGTCTTTCAGCTTGGCCTGCTGGCGCTGCGCAATCTTCTTCACCTCGGCGGCGTCGCGCACGGTGATGATGCCGCTGCCGCAACTGCCGTTGTCGGCCTTGACCATGACGAACGGTTTTTCCTTGATGCCGTAGTCCTTGTACTTGCGCCGAATCTTCAGCAACAGCGCATCGGCGTGGGTTTCGATGCAGTCCAGGCCGTCGTTATGGGCCATGTCCACGGCACCGCACTGGGCGTACATCGGGTTGATCAGCCACG
>JANMYI010000571.1:0-6872 GCA_031381955.1 Burkholderiales bacterium | reverse complement strand
AGTCCTGGAACACGGTCTTGATGGTGTCCAGGTAGTACTCGGCCGGCATGTCGAGCACGGCGTTGTATTCGTCGTAGAACTCGCGGTGCGAGTCCACGCTGTCATCGTCGCCGCGGATCAAATCGCGAAAGTAGTCGTAGTGCGATTTCAAATGCCGGTCGGGGTTCATGGCCACGAAGCCGGTGTGTTGCAAGAAGCCCGGGTAAACCGGCCTGCCGGCACCAGGAAAATTGGCCGGCACGCGGTAGATCACATTCGATTTGAACCAGCCATGGCTCTTGTTGGTGGCCAGGTTGTTCACTGCAGTGGGGCTCAGGCGGGCATCGATGGGCCCGCCCATCATGGTCATGCTGCGCGGCAAGACCTCGCCACCACTGGCCAGCAGCGACACGGCGGCCAACACCGGTACCGTGGGCTGGCACACTGAAATTACATGCACGTGCGGGCCGATGTGGCGGATGAAATCCTGCACATAGGCCACGTAGTCATCGAGGTGGAACGCGCCATCGCGCAGGGGCACCATGCGCGCGTCGGTCCAGTCGGTGATGAAGACCTTGTGGTCGTGCAGCAGGTTCTTCACCGTATCGCGCAGCAGCGTGGAGTGGTGGCCGGAAAGCGGCGCCACCACCAGCACGGTGGGCTGGCCTTTCATCACGTCCAGCGCTTGCGTGTTGTCGCTGAAGCGCTTGAAGCGCAGCAGGCGGCAGAACGGCTTTTGCAGCGCCACTTGCTGCTGCACCGCAATCTCGATGCCGTTCACCGTGGCCGCGGTGATGTTGAATTCGGGCTTTTCGTAGTCTTTGGCCAGGCGATGCATCAGCTCCAGGCCGGCCGAGACGCGCTGCGCCAGTGGCGAGTGCGACAGGGGCGACAGCGGGTGGCTGTAGAGGCGGGCCGATGCACTGGCGAACTCGGCAAACGGCGCCATCAGGGCGCGCTGTGTTTCATAGAGCTGGTAAAGCATGTTGTTGGCCTTGTTGTTGAACGCGGGTCTGGGCGGGGCCAAACCCTCGCGTTTCACTGCACTTGGCGTGCTGGCTGGTATTCTATGTTGCAGTGCACAAAAACACCAGCCGGTGTGATCTTGAGGCCACGCAACCCAGGCTGATCTCCCGAAACGCGGCGCCGTTGCGGCCTACATCACTTGGGCAACGGCGCGTGCCACCTGGCCGATGTTTTGCAGGTTCAGTGCGGCCACGCAAATGCGCCCTGAATCGACGCCATATACGCCGAACTCATTGCGCAGGCGCTGCATCTGGGTTGCGCTCAGGCCCGAATAGCTGAACATGCCTTTCTGCGCGGTGATGTAACTCACATCCTGCGTCACGCGGGCCTGGGCCAGGCCTTGCACCAGCGCGCTGCGCATGTCTCGAATGCGCAAGCGCATGCTGGCGAGCTCTGCTTCCCATTGCGCACGCAGCGCGGGCGTGCTGAGCACCGTGGTCACCACTTGCGCGCCATGCGTGGGCGGGTTGGAGTAGTTGCTGCGGATGACGACTTTCAACTGGCTGAGCACGCGCTGCGCTTCGTCTTGGCTGTCGCACACCACGCTCAGGGCGCCCACACGTTCACCGTAAAGCGAAAAGCTCTTGGAGAAAGACGTGGCCACGAAGAAGCCGACGCCGCTTCGCAAGAACTGCTGCACCACCGCGCCGTCTTCGCGCAGGCCATCGCCAAAGCCTTGGTAGGCCAGATCCAGGAACGCCACCAGGCCGCGCGCCTTCACCGCGGCCACCACCTCGGTCCATTGCGCCGGCGTGAGGTCGCAGCCAGTGGGGTTGTGACAGCAGGCATGCAGCACCACCACGGTGCCGGCAGCGGCGCTGTTCAGGGCGTCCAGCATGGCCTGGAAGCGGATGCCGCGCGTGGCGGCGTCATAGTACGGGTAGGAGCCGACTTCGAAGCCGGCGTTGGTGAACAGCGCGCGGTGGTTTTCCCAGCTCGGGTCGCTGATCAGCACCGTGGCAGCGGGGTTCATGCGCTTGAGAAAATCGGCCCCCACCTTCAGGCCGCCCGTGCCACCCAGTGCTTGAATGGTGGCCACGCGGCTTGCGGCCAAGACGGCACTGTCGCTGCCGAAAACCAGCTCCTGCACGGCGCGGTCATACGCGGCGATGCCGTCAATGGGCAGGTAGCCGCGCGGCTTCACGGCGCTGGCCATTTGCGCTTCGGCGGCCTGCACGCACTGCAACACCGGCAGCTTGCCTGCGGCGTCGAAATACACGCCCACACCGAGGTTCACCTTGGCCGGGTTGGGGTCTGCCGCAAACTGCTCATTCAAGCCGAGGATGGGGTCGCGCGGGGCCAGGGTGACGGCGGAAAACAATGACATGCAAAGCTCCAGGGCGCGGCAACGCCGCAACGAAGTAAACGGTGGTGGGGGGAGGACAAGACCCGACGAACGCAGGTGCGCTACGCTTTCGGGTTGCCATGCTGGCGCAGTGCTGCTGGCATGGCGCCCGATTCTAAATTGCCCACCAGTGAGAGCCCGCCCATGACCGAAGCCGTTGCCGTGCCGAGCGTTGCCGCCGAGGTGGGGCGGTTCGTCACCTTTCCTGATTCGCCGTTCCAGCTTTACCAGCCGTACCAACCAGCCGGCGACCAGCCCACCGCCATCGACCAGCTTTCGCAGGGCATTGAAGATGGCCTGAGCTTCCAGACCCTGCTGGGCGTGACCGGCTCGGGCAAGACCTTCACCATGGCCAACGTGATCGCGCGCATGGGCCGCCCGGCCATCGTCTTCGCGCCGAACAAGACCTTGGCCGCGCAGCTGTACAGCGAGTTCCGCGAGTTCTTTCCGAAGAACGCGGTGGAGTACTTCGTCAGCTACTACGACTACTACCAACCCGAGGCCTATGTGCCCCAGCGCGACCTGTTCATCGAGAAAGACAGCTCGATCAATGAACACATCGAGCAGATGCGGCTGAGCTGCACCAAGAGCTTGCTGGAGCGGCGCGATGTGGTCATCGTGGCCTCGGTGAGTGCCATCTACGGCATCGGCTCGCCGCAGGACTATCACCGCATGGTGATGACGCTGCGCGTGGGCGACAAGATGGGCCAGCGCGATGTCATCGCGCAGTTGATCCGCATGCAGTACCAGCGCAACGAAACCGACTTTTCACGCGGCACCTTCCGCGTGCGCGGCGACACCATCGACGTCTTTCCGGCGGAACATTCCGAGCTGGCGCTGCGCATCGAGTTGTTCGACGAAGCGGTGGAGTCGCTGCAACTGCTGGACCCGCTCACCGGCCGCATCCGGCAAAAGATTCCGCGCTTCACCGTCTACCCCAGCAGCCACTACGTGACGCCGCGTGACCGTGTCGTGGCGGCGGTGGAAACCATCAAGGTCGAACTGCGCGAGCGGCTCGATGAACTGGTGAAAGCCGGCAAGCTGGTCGAGGCCCAGCGCTTGGAGCAGCGCACCCGGTTCGACCTTGAAATGCTGGTGGAAGTGGGCCATTGCAAGGGCATCGAGAACTACACGCGGCACCTCTCGGGTGCGCTGCCCGGCGAGCCGCCGCCCACGCTGGTGGATTACCTGCCACGCGACGCCATCATGTTTCTGGACGAAAGCCATGTGCTGATCGGCCAGTTCGGCGGCATGTACAACGGCGACCGCGCGCGCAAGACCACACTGGTGGAATATGGCTTTCGCCTGCCCAGTGCGCTGGACAACCGGCCGCTGAAGTTCGAAGAATTCGAAGGCAAGATGCGCCAGGTGGTGTTCGTGTCGGCCACGCCGGCCGACTATGAAGACCGGCACGCCGGCCAGGTGGTGGAGCAGCTGGTTCGCCCCACCGGGTTGGTCGACCCGCAGTGCGAAGTGCGACCCGCCGCGCACCAGGTTGATGATGTGCTGCAAGAGATTCGCCTGCGTTCACAGATCAATGAGCGCGTGCTCATCACCACGTTGACCAAGCGCATGGCCGAGCAGTTGACCGACTACCTCAGCGACAACGGCGTGAAGGTGCGATACCTGCACAGCGACATCGACACCGTGGAGCGCGTGGAAATCATCCGCGACCTGCGCCTGGGGCTGTTCGACGTGCTGGTGGGCATCAACCTGCTGCGCGAGGGACTGGACATTCCCGAGGTCTCTCTGGTGGCCATCCTGGATGCCGACAAGGAAGGCTTTCTGCGCTCGGGCCGCTCGCTCATCCAGACCATTGGCCGCGCGGCGCGCCATGTGAACGGCCGCGCTATCTTGTACGCCGACCGCATCACCGATTCCATGGAGCGTGCGCTGGGCGAAACCGAGCGCCGGCGCGTCAAGCAAGTGGCCTGGAACCTGCAAGAGGGCATCACCCCGCGCAGCGTGAGCAAGCAGGTGCGCGAAATGATCGACGGTGTGGTGTCAGACAAGACCGCCAAGGACGATTTGAAGTCGGCCCAGGCCGCCGCCGAGGTGGAAGCGATGAGCGAACGCGACCTGGGCAAGCGCATCAAACTGCTGGAAAAGCAGATGCTCGACCACGCCAGGAACCTGGAGTTCGAAAAGGCGGCGCGATTGCGCGACCAACTGGCCCTACTGCGCGAACAGGCCTTCGGCGCCGCTGGGCACGACACCAACGTTGTGCCCCTGGCTGCACCGGGGTCATGACGAATCAAAGGTGACTAAATTACTCGGGTTCAGGCTATACTTGACTTATCTACTCGGGAACACCCGGGTGCCCGATGGTGCCCGATACCGAGCCAGTCTGAAGGAGAAATGCAATGCGCTTGACCACCAAAGGCCGCTTCGCGGTGACCGCCATGATCGACTTGGGCCTGCGCGCCCAGAACGGCCCCGTTGCGCTGGCCGCCATCAGCCAGCGGCAGCAAATTTCGCTGTCCTACCTTGAACAACTGTTCGGCAAGCTGCGCCGCCATGAATTGGTGGAAAGCACACGTGGCCCTGGCGGCGGCTATTCACTGGGCCGGGCGGCGCAAGACATCACCGTGGCCGACATCATCGTGGCGGTCGATGAGCCCATCGACGCCACCGGTTGTGGCGGTAAAGAAAACTGCATGGGCGACGACACCGGCCGCTGCATGACGCACGACCTGTGGGCCAGCCTGAACGCCAAGATGATCGAGTTCCTCGATTCGATCTCACTGAAGAAGCTGGTCGATGACCAAATTGCCAAGGGCATTTCAGTCAGCGACACGCCTGTGAAGCGCGCCATCTCGACGCAACCGGTGGTGCGGCCGATCAAGATCACGGCACCGAATTCGGTGTTTGCCCTGGGCAACGCTTTCTCGAAATAACTGGCTGAACATGACCCCGCACTTCCCCATCTACATGGACTACGGCGCCACCACGCCGTGCGACCCGCGCGTCGTCGACGCCATGGTGCCTTGGCTGCGCGAACACTTCGGCAACCCGGCCTCTCGCAGCCACGCCTGGGGCTGGGAAGCCGAAGAGGCGGTTGAAAAGGCACGCGAAGAAGTGGCGCGGCTGCTCAACGCCGACCCGCGAGAAATCGTCTGGACCAGTGGTGCGACGGAGAGCAACAACCTGGCGATCAAGGGCGCGGCGCAGTTCTACAAGGAACGCGGCAAGCACCTCATCACGGTGAAGACCGAGCACAAGGCCGTGCTCGATACCGTGCGTGAGCTGGAGCGCCAGGGCTTCGAGGTGACTTACCTCGACGTGCAGGAAGACGGCCTGCTCGACCTTGAAAAGCTCAAGGCCGCGATCCGTCCGACGACGATTTTGATCTCGGTGATGTTCGTCAACAACGAAATCGGCGTGGTGCAAGACATCCCGGCCATCGGTGCGATTTGCCGCGAGCGCGGCATCATTTTTCATGTCGATGCGGCGCAGGCCACCGGCAAGGTCACCATAGACATGGCGCAGTTGCCGGTTGATTTGCTCAGCCTGGCTTCGCACAAGACCTATGGCCCCAAGGGCATTGGCGCGCTGTATGTGCGGCGCAAACCGCGCGTGCGGCTGGAAGCGCAGATGCACGGCGGCGGCCATGAACGTGGTCTGCGTTCGGGCACGCTGCCCACGCACCAGATCGTGGGCATGGGCGAGGCCTTTCGCATCGCCCGGCTGGAAATGGGCACCGAGATTGAACGCATCCGCATGCTGCAGCAGCGCTTGCTCAAAGGCATTGAGGGCATCGAGCAGGTGTTCATCAACGGCCACCTTGAAAAGCGCGTGCCGCACAACATCAACGCTTCATTCAACTATGTTGAAGGCGAGTCACTGATCATGGGTGTTAAGGGCCTGGCCGTGTCGTCGGGCTCGGCCTGCACTTCGGCCAGCCTGGAACCCAGCTATGTGCTGCGCGCCCTGGGCCGCAGTGATGAACTGGCGCATTCCAGCCTGCGCATGACCATCGGCCGCTTCACCACCACGGCAGAAATCGACTACGCCGTGGCCACTTTGCAAGAGCAGGTGGCCAAGCTGCGCGAACTCTCCCCGTTGTGGGAGATGTACAAGGACGGCATCGACATTTCCACCATTCAGTGGTCTGCGCACTGAACGATCCAGCACAACAGGAGTACGGACATGGCCTATAGCGAAAAAGTTGTCGAACACTATGAGAACCCGCGCAACGTGGGCTCGTTCGAAAAAGGTGACGACACGGTGGGCACCGGCATGGTCGGCGCGCCCGCGTGCGGCGACGTGATGAAGCTGCAAATCAAGGTCAACCCCGCCACCGGGTTGATTGAAGATGCGCGCTTCAAGACATATGGCTGCGGCTCGGCCATCGCCTCGTCGTCATTGATCACCGAATGGGTCAAGGGCAAGACGCTTGATGAAGCAGCCAGCATCAAAAACAGCGCGATTGCTGAAGAACTGGCGCTGCCGCCTGTCAAAATCCACTGTTCGATTCTGGCCGAAGACGCCATCAAGGCGGCCGTCAACGACTACAAGCAAA
>JANMYI010000553.1:0-17031 GCA_031381955.1 Burkholderiales bacterium | reverse complement strand
GACCTGGAAGCCCTGGCGCGCGACACGCACAAGTTCGAGGCGCGTTACCTTGACAGCCTGATCGGCCCGTGGCCCGAGCGCGCCGACCGGTACCGCGCGCGTTCGCCCATCCACCACACGCAAGGCCTGAACTGCCCACTGATCCTGTTCCAGGGCAGTGATGATTTGGCCGTGCCGCCCGAGCAAAGCCGCCAGATGCATGCGGCCGTGAAGGCCAAGGGCCTGCCCGTGGCCTACATCGAATTCGCCGGTGAGGGGCACGGCTTCCGGCAGGCCGCGAACATTCGCCGCGCGATTGACGCCGAGGCGTATTTCTACTCGCGCGTGTTCGGGTTTGAGCTGGCGGATGCGGTGGAGCCGGTGGCCATCGACAACCTGCCTTGATTTCAGCCCGGCTTGCTGGCCGCGTTGCGCACGCTGTCTGCCGTCTGCCCGAACAAGGCCTTGCGCGCTTCCTCCGTGAGCGCCGGCGCACGCAGCTCCTTGCCCAGGTCAATGCCGCGTTGCACGCCGGGGCGTTGCATCAAAGCCTGGTACCAGCGCGCCACGTTCGGGAAGCGCTGCAAGTCGACTTCCTGCGCCTTGTGCGTGCGCACCCAGGGGAAGATGGCCATGTCGGCAATGCTGTATTCGGCACCTGCCACATGGGCCTGCGTGCGCGCGAGCTGGCCGTCGAGCACGCCGTACAGGCGATCGACCTCCTTGCCATAACGTTCCAGTGCATAGGGCACTTGCTCGGGCGCGTACAGCTTGAAGTGGCCGTTCTGCCCGGCCATCGGCCCCAGGCCGCCCATTTGCCACATTAACCATTCAAGTGTGGCAACACGGCCGCGCAAATCAGCCGGCAAGAAGCGGCCGGTCTTCTCGGCCAGGTAGATGAGGATGGCGCCGCTTTCAAACACGCTCAGCGGCGCGCCGCCGCCCGCGGGCGCGTGGTCGACGATGGCGGGCATGCGGTTGTTCGGGCTGATGGCCAGGAACTCGGGCTTGAACTGTTCGCCGCGCCCGATGTTCACGGGCTTGAATGTGTACGGCAAACCCATCTCTTCAAGCGCGATGGAAATCTTCCAGCCGTTGGGGGTGGGCCAGTGGTGCAGGTCGATCATGGTGGGAGGGGCTCGGGTTGGGATGGGCGCATGTTGCCAGGGCGCATGTTGCCAGCCGACAGGCTCCCAGAGCGCGGCTAACATGAACTGCACAGTTGGACTTTCAATGGAGATCGTGATGCGACGAGTTGGGCAGCGGCTGGAACCTGAGTTGGCAGCTGCCGCCAGCGGCACGCTGCTGGCTCAGGGTGCTCGCTTCAGTGAAGACATGGCAGGATTGGCGCGCCTGGGCTTCATGCCCAAGGGCGTTTACCGTTATCGCTCGCACCAGCAGGCCAACGAGCACGAGCTGGCCTGCTTGGCGCAAAGCATGGGCCGGCGCGCGGCGCAGCGCGGTTGACATGGCCGAGTTCAGCCGGGCGGCAACGCTGGATGATCTGAAGCTGCTGCTGCGTTCGCTCAACGAACACGGCGTGGAATACCTGCTGATCGGTGGCTATGCCTTGGCCGCCCATGGCTACCAGCGAGCCACCACCGATATCGATGTGATGGTGGCGGCCACGGCACATGCTGGGTTCCGCCTGAAGCAGGCCTTGATGGTCTTGCCCGATGGCGCGGCCAAAGAAATCGACCCGGCCTGGTTTGAAGAAGGCGACAACATCCGCGTGGCGGATGCCTTTGTGGTGGACATCATGCTCAATGCGAATGGCCAAACCTTTGCCTCGCTGTCACCTTATGCACAGGTGATTGATCTGGACGGCATTCCCGTCAAGACTGTGAGCCTGGAAGGCTTGTTGCTGACCAAGCAAACGATGCGCGACAAAGATGCGGCGGATCGCATCGTGATCGAGCGCGCGCTGGCGGCATTGAAGGCGCAGCGCACGGGTCGATGAAGCCTTACCCAAACCGCCCATGCAAATACCAGCCCGAGCCTTCGGGGCCGGGCTGGCTTGCAGGCCCGGGCGGCCCCGGCAAGCGGTCGCGGTAAACCCACACCAGTGCGCCGGCATGCGTTTGCGCGATGTAGTAGTCGCGCAAGGCCATGTCGCCATCCCACCAGCCGGTTTCAATGCGTTCGGGGCCGGCCAGCACCTGCAGCGGCCGGCCTTCGAACAAGGGCACAGTCTGGCGTTCATGCAAGGCCTGCGCGGGGTGCAGCAGCCACACCGGGCGGTGCAGCGGCAGCGGGTCGTGCTGCGGCGCTTGCAGCAGCGCAGCCGGCACATGGGCCGCGGGGGTGTTAACACCTGGCTGCACAGGCAGCAGCACCGTGCCGCGCTCGGGCCGGTGGTCTTGCACCAGCACCAGGCGTTGCACCTGCTCGGGCCCCAGGCGGGCTTGCAGGCGTTCCAGCAAACGCGCCAGGCCTTCACGCTGGCTGGCTTGAGTGGGGAAAAGCTCGCCCGAAGGTGCGGCGCGGTGTTCAAGTTCACGGCAATGCAAGTGCAGCTCGAGCGTGGGCGCGGGCAGGGCCAGGCGCTGCAGGCGTTCGCGCAGCAGACCTTGCAGGTGGGCCACATCGTCGCTGGCCAAAGCCAATGCGATGGGCAGATCAGTGAACTCGTTCACCTGCTCAGTTTGGCGGTGGCGCTGCTCGTGGCGCAGGCGCAGCGTGAAGCGGGCAATGCGCGCCTGCTGCGCACGCGCCCAGGCCACCAGGCGCTGCAAGAGCACGGCCGCGCCGTGCAGCAACTGCTCGGCGTCATCAGCCCGCTCGTGCAGTTCGAGCTTGGTTTCAAACACCGCCGCGGGCACGAAGGCCTGGCGCGGGTCGGGCTGCTCGCCGCGAGCGCGGTCGATCTGCAGCAACAAGGCCGGGCCGAAGCGCCGCGCCAGGCCTTCGCGCGGCTGCGCGCGCAGCCCGCCCAGGGTGGTCAAGCCCATGGCCTGCAAGGCCTGGGCGTGTTCGCCGCCTTGGCCCAGCAGCGTGGTGGGCACGGCGTCGAGCAGCGTGCGCAAGGCATCCAACTGCTGGCTGTGCGGGCCCAGGGCCAGGCCCGCGCGCCACTGCGCCAGCAGCCAGGCGCCCTGCGGCGTGGGCGCGCTGGCCGCTTGCACGGCCAGGCCCAGCGGCGCCAGGGCGGCGTGCAATTGCTTCAGCAACGCCGCGACGCCGCCGAAGTAGCGCAGGCTGGCGCGCAGTTCCAGCAAGACACCCTGCGCGCCGCCTTGTTCCTGCAGCACCACCATGGGCGTGAAAGCCAGCGCCACATGGGCCACGGTGTGCAGCACCGCGCGTTCGCGCAAGGCATCGGGCTGGCTGGTTGTGAGTTGCGGCGCCAGCGCCAGCGCCGTGGCGCGCTTGGCGCCGGGTTCAATGCCCAGCGCCGCCGCAGCGGCATTGGCGGCCAGCACGCGGTGCGCATGCAGCAGCGCCACGGGTTGCTCGCGCTGCACAACGGGCAAGGTGGCCACGAAGGCTTGCAAGGGCAAGTGGGGCAGGCTCAGGGCCAGCCACAGGGGGGAAGGCATGGCGATGAAGGAGTGGGCGAATGGGTGGAAGTGACTGCCTGTTGCGGGAATGCCATGCACCAGCCATGGCCCGTGATGCACCGGCCAAACGCTGGCCATCGCACCATTCATCGCACCGCCAAGCGTTGGCCGTGCAGGCGGCACCGCGCCTAGGCGTTGCTACACGTTTGCCATGGGCTGGCTATGGCGCGTGCGAGCGCACCACCCCTGCCACCTCGCCACCCGGTGGCCCACGTTGGCCTGATGGCGCCGCTTGCAAGTGCTCGCGCAACGCCGCCCCCAGCACCGCGGGCAGCTCCAGGTGCAGCACCCCACCGCACTGTGGGCCGCGGCGCTTGAGCAGGCGCACGGCCAGCACATCGGGCTCGGCGCAGGCCAGGCTCAAACGCAGCGGCGCCGGGCTGGGCTTGCAGCGCGCCTCTATGCCGCTGAACACAAACACCGGCCCGGCATGCGCCTGCGCGGCCAGTTGCAGGCGGCGCAAATGTTCAGCGCGCAGCCGCGCCGGCAGCCAGGCCAGCACGGCCGCCGCGTGGCCGCTGCGCAGGGCTTGCTCCAGTGCCCACAGCAGATCGGGGTTGACCAGGCTGTGCTGGCGCGGGCCGGCACGGCCATGAATGACGATGAGCGCGCGCGCATCAACGCCCAGCTGCGCCAGGGCCCAGCCGCACAACAGGGCGGGCGGGTCGAATAACAGGATGCTGCGCGAGCCTGCGTGGGCACTGCCCGGGCCGCCCTGGCCACCGCCCTGGCCACCGCTCTGGCCACCGCTCTGGCCACCCAAGGCCGCCAGCGCCGGGGCCAGCAGGCGCATCTCACCCACGCCGGTGTGGGGCAGCAGCAGCTCGGTCAAGGCGCTGTGCGGCCAGCCGCCACCGGGCAGTTCGGCATCGAGCAGCGCAAAGCCGGTGGCACAGGTGCCTTCGCGGTGGCGGCCCAACTGGTGCGCCCGCCACAACGCCGGGTGCAGCGCCTGCGGCTGCGCCAGCAACGCCTGGCGCCCGAGAGCAAGCGCAGGCGCCGCCAGCGCAGCAGCCACAAGGCCAGCGGCGGGCGCAACAATCGGTGCCACAGCAGGGCGCACCCCGGGCGGGGCGGCGGCAAAGGCGGGGAAGACAGGGGTGAGGAGATCCATTTTGCTGTACGTTTATACAGTCTTTTGCTTGCCCACTCAAGCCTGTTGCTTACCTTTGCTTGCGGCCAATCAATCTGAGTTCTGCGCCAGCGACAGCGTGAAGCAGCAGATGCCCCCGGGCATTGAACTGCCGAGCTGCAGCTTCGCCGGCGACGAAGGCACGACCCCCGCACGCGTGAGCGCGCCGGTGGTGTTGGACTATTCGCTGAAGTACATCTTCGTACTTGCCCCCGGGAACGAGACCAAGGAACCACGACAAGCACCCCGCGTTCGCAGGGTGGTATTAATGCACAGGATCGGTACGCTTTCTTGGCCGAATTCATCAATCGTCAGGCCGTCAACACTCTCCAAGGAGATCGCCATGCCAGCGCTTCAAAAGTCGTTAGTTCGAATGCTCGCGGCACTCGCAAGCTCCCTCACGGCACTCCTGCCGAGCGTCGCGCAGGCCGAGGCCGAGACCCTGTGGCTGTCGCCTGATCGGGCCAATCCTCCGGTCATCAATGTCAAGCGCGACGGCACCTATATCCGTCAGGCTCCGTTCTTGGGCGCCAGCGGCGTGGCGGTCTATCCCGAGGGGAATTCGTTGTTCACGGCCGGGCCTGCAACCTCGTTCTCGCGCTTCAGCCTGGACACGCTGGCCCCGCTGGCTTCGCTGACTCTGTCGCCGGTGGTGCCCGCCTTTGGCGAAGACCTTGCGTATGACGGCACCTTTCTGTACCGGGCCGATTACAGCGGTCAAAGGATTGTTCGTTTCAATCCGACCACTGGCGCCTCCACGGTTTTCACCACGTTTACCGGCGGTGACGCCGGTGGCCCTGTTGGCCTGGCGTGGACGGGCAGCAGCTTCTACGTGAGCATGTACAACCAGAACCGCATCCTGAAGCTAGACGTGAACGGCAATGTGATCCCGAACAGTTCGTTCACCGTGCAGTCCGGCCAGATGAGCCTGTACGGTGGCCTGGGCTGGGACACCGTCGACAACACGTTGTGGATCGGTACGGTCGGTCGCGTCTTCGAGATCACCCCCAGCGGCGCCGTGGTCGGCGGCTTCGTACTGCCGGCACCGTACTCGGCCGGGACATTTGTCGATGGCCTGGAGTTCCAGAATGCCGTCACACCGACGACGGGGGTGCCTGAACCTGAAACCTATGCATTGATGGTGTTGGGGCTCGCAAGCGTGGCGTTCATGACGCGGCGCAGACGCATCTGACGACTTGCGTGCGGGGTCAGGCGGCCTGAGCACTCATCAGCCCAGCACACTCGCCATTCAGGCCGAGTGTGTTGAGCGTTACGCGACAGGCTGTGATGCTGCCTGCGCTCGCAACTGAACATGCCCACCCGAACCTCAGGCGGCCTGGTCTATTCCACCGAAGCCGGCCGCATGTGCCCGGCCTGCCGCCGGCCGCTGGCGCAATGCGCCTGTGCCCAACAAACCAAGCAAGCCGTTCAAGGGGACGGCAAGGTGCGCGTCAGCCGCGAAACCAAGGGCCGCGGCGGCAAGGCCGTGACGCTGGTGCGCGGGCTGCCCTTGCCCGAAGCCGATCTGCTTGATTTGGGCAAGCGCTTGCGCAGCGCCTGCGGTGCTGGTGGCACCGTGAAAGACGGCGTGATCGAGGTGCAAGGCGACCACGCCGAGCGCGTGACAGCCTGGCTGCGAAACGAAGGCTGGGCGGCGAAGCGGGCCGGGGGTTAGAAGACTGGCCAGGAGTGCAGCCTAAACTGCCGACACATGGCCCTGTCCGCCCCCGCCCTTGTGGAGTCTTCGTGATGGAGCCCCCCAGCCTTGCGGCCTCAGCGCCGCAACCTGCCGCGGTCAGCGCGCTGCCCGGCGAGATCGCGGTGGTGGAAGCCCTGTCCGGCGTTGGCCAGATTCCATTCTTGCGGCGCTTCCACGTGCGCATGTCGGGGCTCTTTGGTGGTGTCGTGTTTCTCGTTCTGACACTGATGGCCGTGTCGTTCTATTTGCTGGAAGTGCAGAACCAGATCCGAGCTTTGCGAGGCCAACTGCTGACCGAGGTACGGGCCTTGTCGCATCGGATTCGCCCGCAAGCCGTCTTGGCGCTCCACACGGCGCCAGACCGCGCGAAACCGGAATATGCCGAGCTCATCACCTTGTTCGAATCGATTGCCGCCGAGCAGAAACAGATCGTCAGCATCTATATCTTTCGCAGCACCATTCGCGCCAACACCCTTACTTTCGTCGCCGACTACGTGGCACCGGGCCGCGAAGCGCCGGCCGAAGTGGGCGACGAATACGATTCCCGCCAGGCGGCTTCGATCATGACCGGCTTCACCGAACCGCACGTCGAAGACAAGTTCACAACCGACAAGTGGGGCACGGTGCTTTCCGGCTACGCCCCGATTCGCGACAAGGACGGCACGGCCATCGCCATCGTGGGCATCGATGTGGACGAAGGCGACATTGCGAGCCTGAAGATCAATGTGCTGAAACTGACCCTTGTCTTCTTCGGCGTTGCCGGGCTGTGCATCGGCGCCACCGCACTGGTGGTGGGGCGCAGTGTGCGCGACCCGCTGGGCCTGATCGCCCATGCGACGACCGAGATCGCGTCGGGTCGATTGGGCACCCGGGTTGCCTTTGTACGCAATGATGAGTTTGGCGTGGTGGGCCGCCATCTTGACAAGATGGCCGTCGGGTTGGGCGAGCGGGAATTCATCCGCTCCACCTTCGGGCGTTTCGTGTCCGAGGATGTGGCGCGGCAAATCTTGTCCTCGCGCGAGGGCGGGCGCCTCGGTGGTGAGGAGCGCATCGTGACGGTCATGTTCACGGACCTGGTTGATTACTCCAGCCTGAGTGAAAGGATGGCGCCCGCCGAGGTGGTGCAGATGCTCAACACCTATTTCGGCCTGATGGGTGAAATCATCGAGCAACACCATGGCTGCGTCATCGAATTCGTGGGTGATGGCATGTTCTGTGTCTTCGGTG
Organism: Burkholderiales bacterium; assembly: GCA_031381955.1. Taxonomy (GTDB): domain Bacteria; phylum Pseudomonadota; class Gammaproteobacteria; order Burkholderiales; family Burkholderiaceae_C; genus Rubrivivax. The sequence goes on along the minus strand of JANMYI010000553.1, from coordinate 9,434 downwards.
CCCCCAACGCATTGCCGAACCATGCCGAACATGCGGTGCAATGCGCCATCGCGATGCAGGCCAAGCTGGCTTCAGCCCATGCCGAGTGGGAACACACCGAACCCAAGCTCTGGTACGGGCAGGGCGTGGCGCGCCTGCGCATGCGCATCGGCGTTCACTCGGGGGTGGTGATCGCGGGCAACGTCGGCACCGCGAGTCGAACCAAATACTCGGTTATCGGCGCAGCGGTCAACCTCGCCGCGCGCGTGGAACAACTCAACAAGGACGTTGGAACCGAAACACTCATCACCGAAGACACCCTGTTCCGGTTGCCGCAGACGCAACGACGCAGCGCGGTGCCACGTGGCGAGCACAAGGTCAAGGGCAGGGACCATGCGGTGGTGGTGTACTCGCTCTAAGAGCGCGTCGCTAAGAGCCGTCGGCTTGGCATGGCGCTCGCGCTACGGCACCAACACCAAGGCTCCCACACTGCGCCGCGCTTCCAAGTCAGCATGCGCTTGCGCCGCGGCCGCCAGAGGGTAGCGCGTGATGGGTGGCAGGCGCAGCAGGCCGTTGCGCAAGGCATCGAACACGATGTTCGCGCGGCGCTGCAAGGCACCCGGCTCGGCGGTGTAGTGAAACACCACGGGCCTGGAAAGCGTGGCTGATTTCGACGTTAACCATTCGGGCGGCGGCGCTTCCAGCGCGCCGCTGGCATGGCCGAAGCTGACCCAGTGGCCGCGCAGGGCCAGCACGCGCATGTTGTCGGCGCGCGCGGCCTGACCCACACCGTCGAGGATCAAATCCACGCCACGCCCCCGGGTGGCGGCAAGCACTTCTTCGGCGAAGCCTTGCGCACCACTGACGACGACCGTTTCACAACCCTGCTCGCTGGCCACACGCGCCTTGGCCGGCGTTGACACCGTGCCGATCACCTGCGACCCCAACGCGCGCGCCCAGGCGCACACCAGCAGCCCCAGGCCGCCGGCCGCGGCGTGCACCAGCACACTTGTGCCCGGCCCCACATGGCCCAGGTCGTGCAGCAGGTATTGCGCGGTGATGCCCTTGAGCATCAACACCGCCGCGGCCTCATCGCTCACATGGGCCGGCAGCTTCACCACCTGCTCGGCGCTCACCGTGCGCTGCGTGGCATAACTGCCGGGTTGAGGCGTCAACGTGGCCACGCGATCACCCACCGCGAAGCCGCTGACACCCATGCCGGCTTCTGCCACCACGCCGCAGGCTTCCATGCCCAGCACACCGGGCAGCGTGATCATGGCGCCGTACTCGCCGTTGCGGATGTAGACGTCGATGTAGTTCACGCCGATGGCCGTGTGGCGCAGGCGAAGTTCACCCGGGCCGGGCGCGGGCACGTCCACGTCGCCCAGGCGCATTTGCTCGGGGCCGCCATGCGCATGCAAGCGCAGCGCTTGTGCCCGGCGAGTAACGTCGCCCGCGCGTGGCGCGATGCGCTGTGCGGTTCCACCACGCTGCTGCAACCAGGCACGTAGCGCAGCAAAGCCAGCGACGTAGACGCCCTCGCCCACCAGCGCATCGAACTCGGCTTCCTGGCCCGGTGGCACTTCAAAGGTGGACTGCCAGAGGATGAAAGTCTGCTCGCCATCCGTCACCCGCTTGCACTGCTGAATGGCCACGTAGCGGCGCAGCGGCAGCGTGGTGTCGAGGATGCAATAGCTGCTCATGTGTTCGCGGTCATCAAGCACCAGCAACTGTTCGCGCACACGGTGGCCGTCACTCAGGCGGAAGTTGCGCACGCAGCCGATGCAGTCTGAACGGCCACCGCCTTCAATCGCGCTTTCAGCCACCGCGGGGTGCCAGGCAGCGTGGCTGTTGAAGTCGCGCAGCAGCGCCCAAACGCGCTCCAGCGGCGCATCGATCACGGCGCTGCGCACCACGCGCTGCATCAGGGGATTCGCATCAGGGAATTCGCATCAATCAGCGCTTGTCAGCGCATGCGCTTCAGCGCATCAAAGCCGGCCTGGAACACGCCTTGCCCGATGGTCTGCGCCAGTTCGCGCTCGCGCCCCGGCGGGCAATCGAATTCGGCGCTCCACTCGGCGAAGCTCTTGTCGCCATCGGTCACCGGCGTGAGTTTCAGTGTGGCGGTGTAGTGGCTCACGCCCATGGCACTTTCCAAGATTTCGTAGGTGCAGGAATAGTCGTAATCAGACAAGGCCAACAGCCGCTCGCGGATGACCTGGCCTTCGCGCGTGCTGAAGTGGCGAATGCAGCCCACTTGGTCGCTCGGCTGGCCTTGCTCAATGCGCGACTGCGCAATGCCCGGGTGCCAGGCCGGCAGGGCGTTGAAGTCGCGGATGCGGGCCCACAACGCGGTGGCGGGCTGGTCGATCACGCTGGAGGTGTAGACGCGAATCATGGCGGGCAGCGTGCGTCCTATTCAGCCGCCGGTTTGGGCAGCGCGACGGGCTTGGTTTGCGAGGCCTGAGCCAACTGCGACACGTCGCCCGCGTTCAGCCCAATCTCCTTCAGCAGTTGGTCCACCAACGGCGCCTGTGCCCGGTAGCGCAGCGCCGAGTTCACCACGCCATCGGCAAAACCGCCACCACCGCCGCCCTCGCCTGGCGCATGACCACCGCCCTGCCCCCCGCCACCGATCAAACCATCGACCTGCAAAATCTTGATGCTCTCAATGCGCTCCATCGGCCGCACCGATTCGCGGATGATGCCTTCGGCCTTGTCCACCAGCTTCAGCCGCAGCGCCGAGGCGCGCGCCTCGGGCGTGAGCATGTTGTGGGCATCGTTCATCAAGTGTTGCGCCTCGGCTTCCATGGCATGGCGCAGCTTGGCGGCCAGGGTGCGAATGCCGTCGGCATCGGCATCGGCTTGCGCCTGCATGCGCACGGCATCAGCACGGTCACTGCTCGCGGCCTTTTCCGCGCTGGCGGCCATGGTCAGGCGCAGGCCTTCACGTTCGGCGTCTTGCGCTGCGCCGATCAGGTCAATGGTTTTCTTGCGCTGGGCCGTTTCAACCTCGCGCGCGGTGAACACGCGTTCCTCGGCGGCCACGGCCAAGGCCCGTGCTTCATCAGCCGCCGCTTGCGCCTCACTTTGCGCCTTGCTCTGGGTGGCGATGGCAATGGCGCGTTGCTGCTCGGCCAGTTCAAGCGCCTGGCGCCGCGCAATCTCAGCACCTTGCAGCTCGCGTTCCTTGTTGATGCGCTGCTGCTCCACCGATTGGTCAGCACGCAGCCGCGCCTGTTCAATGGCTTGTTTGGTGGCAATGGTGGCGGCCTCGCCTTCCTGCTCGCGCTCGGCGCGTTCGCGCGTCAGCTCGGCACGCTGGCTGGCGCGGGCGATTTCCACCTCGCGGTGCTGGGTGATGCGGGCGTACTCGCTGTCGCGGTCAATCTCGAGTTGCAGCTTCTCGCTTTCCAGGTTCTTGTTGCGAATCGCCACCAGCGTGTCTTGCTCGATGTCGTTGCGCTGCTTCTTGCGCGACTCGATGGTTTCGGTCAGCCGAGTCAGGCCTTCGGCATCGAACGCATTGCTCGGGTTGAAGTACTCCATCGCGGTCTGGTCAAGCTGAGTGAGTGACGCGCCTTCGAGTTCCAGGCCGTTCTTGGTCAGGTCTTCGGCCACGGCGTCGCGCACCCGCTTCACATAGTCGCCGCGGCGTTCGTGCAGCTCTTCCATGGTCATGGTGGCGGCCACGGTGCGCAGCGCGTCGACGAACTTGCCTTCGATCAGCTCTTTCAACTTCTCGGGCTCCAGCGTGCGCTGGCCCAGGGTTTGCGCGGCGTTGGCCACGGCCTCGGCGCTGGCTTGCACGCGCACATAGAACTCGGCAATCACGTCCACACGCAAACGGTCTTTGGTGATCAAGGCCTTGTCGCGGCCGCGGCTCACCTCCAGGCGCAGCGTGTTCATGTTCACCGGGATCACATCGTGCACGATGGGCAGCACAAACGCGCCGCCACCCAGCACCACCTTTTGCCCACCCAGCCCGGTGCGCACAAAACTGCGCTCCTTGGAGCTGCGAAGGTACAGCCAATGCAGCAGCCAGACCACGATGGCCACGACGATGGCCACGGCGATCAAGGCCAACAAGAACGTTCCAAACTCAGCGCCGCTCATGGGGTGCTCCTAGAAATGCTTTTGAATCGCCGCGTGGTTTCAGTCAACGCCACCTCGGTGGGCAGCCGCTCCATGCTCGACGCGCCATAAAAACCGTGCACGCCGGGGCAGTGGCGCAAGATGAATTGCGCGTCGTCAGGCATGGCAATCGGCCCGCCGTGGCACAGCACCAGCACATCAGGCTTCACGCCGCGCGCCGCGGCGGCCCAGGCGTTGATCGGGGCCACGCAATCGGCCAGCTTCAACGCCGTGTGCGCGCCGATGGCGCCGCCCGTGGTCAAGCCCATGTGGCACACGATGATGTCGGCGCCGGCCTGTGCCATGGCCACGGCATCGGCCTCGCAAAAGACGTAGGGCGTGGTCAGCATGTCGAGGTCGCGCGCGCGGCGAATCAGTTCGACCTCCAGCCCGTAGCCCATGCCGGTCTCTTCAAGATTGGCGCGGAAGTTGCCGTCAATCAAGCCCACGGTGGGGAAGTTCTGCACGCCCGAAAAACCCAGCTCGATGAGTCGGCGCAAGAACATTTCGGGCAGCATGAACGGGTCAGTGCCGTTCACGCCGGCCAGCACCGGCGTGTGCTGCACCACGGGCAGCACCTCTTGTGCCATCTCACACACGATGTCGTTGGCATTGCCATAGGCCAGCAGACCGGCCAGCGAGCCACGCCCGGCCATGCGGTAGCGGCCCGAGTTGTAGATGACGATCAGGTCAATGCCGCCGGCCTCTTCGCATTTGGCCGAGAGGCCCGTGCCGGCGCCGCCGCCCACGATGGGCTGGCCGGCGGCGGCCATGCGGTGGAACTTTTCCAGAATGGTTTGGCGGGCGATGCGTGGCATGGTGTGGGGTGATGGTCAGGCCCGGCGCGCCGTGGCAACGGCAGAAACCTCATGCCAGGCGTTAACCAGCGCTGCGGCAAAAGCGTCGTCGTTGATGTGGTGCGGCAGGCGAACGAGCTTGCGCTGCGCGCCGCTGCGAAAGCCTTGAGCGAGGGTGTCGAACAGCACCCGGTTGGCTGCCGGGTCGTGAAACGGCTGGCCGGGTTGGTCAATGCTGGAGACGCCGCCTTCGGGGATGAGAAAACGCACCGGCCCGATCATGGCGTTGAGCTTGGCCACCAGGAATTGACCGATGGCGCGGCATTCATCGGGCGTGGTGCGCATCAAGGTAACGTTTGAGTTGTGCCGGTACAAGTTGCGGCCGCGCAAACGTTCCGGCACCGTGTTCCACGCGCCGAAGTTCACCATGTCGAGCGCGCCGCACGAGCCCACATAGGGCAGCGCATGCTGCGCAAACACGTCCAACCGCGTCGGCCCGGCACTGAGCACACCGCCGCCAATCTCGTCGGCAATTTCGGTGGTGGAGACATCGATCACGCCACGGAGCAAGCCCGAGGCCACGAGTTTTTCCATTGACTGGCCGCCGGTGCCCGTGGCGTGGAAGACGATGCAATCAAAGTGCTCGCTCAAGGCCTTGGTGACCGTCTGCACGCAAGGCGTGGTGACGCCGAACATGGTCAAGCCCAGCGCCGGCTTGGTGCTGTCGTGCACGCGAGGCGCATGCATCAACATGCCGGCCAGCGCATGCGCGCCGTTGGCCAGCACCCGCTCGCTGATGCGGTTGATGCCTTGCACATCGGTCACCGAGTACATCATGCAGATGTCACTCGGCCCCACATAGGGCCGCACATCACCCGAGGCCATGGTCGAGACCATCACCTTTGGCAGGCCAATGGGCAATGAGCGCATCGCCGAAGTGGCCAGCGCCGTGGCGCCCGAGCCACCGGCGCTGATCAAACCACCCAGGTCAGCGCGCGTGGCCACATAGCGCTCGAAGGCCAGCGCCATGGCGGTGACGGCCGAGCCGCGGTCATGCGTGAACACCGCCGCTTCGCCACCCGGGTGGTGGCGCGCCACCTCGCGCGGGTGCACGCTGGCCGAGGACATGGCGCCGCTGGTGGACAAATCCACCGTCACCGTGCGCACGCCCAGCTTCTCAAGGCACTGGCGGATGTAGTTCAGCTCGCGGCCTTTGGTGTCGAACGTGCCGGCCACATAGGCGGCGCGCTTGGCGCTGGCCGAGACGGGAAATTCAATCACCTGCGCCGCAGGGCGCGGCATGTCTGAGCTGGCCGCTGCCGCTGCCGTTGCCGATGCAGATGGCGTGGGCGATGCCGCGGGCGGCGCGGGCTCAAACAACACGTCGGCCACGGGCTGCATCGGGTCCACCGCATTCCAGCGCGTGTAGCCGCGCACCGTGGTAGCGGCGCGGGGGTTGGGTAGGCTGGCACCAAAGGCGCGCTGCACCGTCCACACCGGCATGGGCTCGGTGCTGGTGGCTGCCGCTTCGTCAGTAACCGGTGCCTCGTCAGCCTGCGAGCGCAGGCCCAGCAGGCGTTGCCGCAGCCCCGCATCGGCGCCCAGCTCAGTGCTGGCATGCTCGCTGGCGATGCGGCCATTGACCATCACCGCCACGCGCTGCGCCACGTCAATGGCCACGCCCAGGTTCTGCTCCACCAGCAGCACCGAGATCTCGCGTTCACTTTGCAGTTCGCGCAAGGCCTGCACCACGTGTTCAACGATGATCGGCGCCAGGCCTTCGGTGGGCTCGTCCATCACCAGCAGGCGCGGCTCGAGCAGCAAGGCGCGGCCGATGGCGAGCATTTGCTGCTCGCCGCCTGAGAGCTGCGCGCCACCGTTGGCTTTGCGCTCGGCCAGGCGCGGGAACATGGCGTAAACGCGATCCACCTCGCGCCGCTTGCGCGCCACCAGGCGCAAGGTTTCGTCTACGGTTAGTGATGGCCAGATGCGCCGCCCTTGCGGCACATAGGCCACGCCCAGTCGGGTGATGACATGCGGGCTGCGGCCCAGGATCTCTTCGCCCGCCAGCCTGATGCTGCCACGCGCCGGCACCAGGCCGGTGATGGCATTGCACAGCGTGGTCTTGCCCATGCCGTTGCGCCCCACGATGCCCAGCACGCCGCTGCCAAAGGCCAGCCGCACTTCTTGCAGGGCGTGGGCGCGGCCGTAGTAAACGTCCAAGCCCTCAATGGCCAGGATGGGCGTGCGCGGTTTCACTTGATCGCGGTCGTGGCGGGCCATGTCAGTACCGCCCGGCCGTCCGAAGGGACTGACGCGCCCCCCCGGGGGGCAGCGAACAAAGTGAGCGTGGGGGTTTCACTTCAGTGCTTCCCACCCATGTAGATCGCCTGCACCTGCGCGTCATTCTCAATCTCGTCGGGCGTGCCGGTTTTGAGCAGCGCGCCGTTGTGCATCACGCTCACCCGCTCAGCCACACGCAGGGCAATGTCCAGGTCGTGCTCGATGAGCACAAAGCTCATGTGCGCCGGCAGCGATGCCAGAAGCGCCACCAGTTCGCGCCGCTCGGCGGGCGACAGGCCGGCAGCGGGCTCGTCAAACAGAATCAAACGCGGCGCGCCGGCCAGCGCCATACCAATTTCCAACTGGCGCTGCTGGCCGTGCGACAAGGCGCCCACGGGTTGCTCCGCAATGTGGCTCAGGCGCACGCGCTGCAACAGCTCTTCAGTGGCCACGCGCGAAGCATGGCCGGCACCGGTGCGCCACAGCGCAAAGCGGCCATTGGCCACGCCGCGCACGGCCAAAAAAAGGTTGTCCCGAACCGTTAACTCGCGGAACAGCAACGACGATTGATAGGTGCGCCGCAACCCCTTGCGAATGCGCTCATGCGCAGGCAATTCGGTGATGTCTTCACCAAAGAAGCGAATTTGCCCGCTGCTGGCCGCAAAGTCACCCGTGATGGTGTTGAACAGCGTGGTCTTGCCCGCGCCGTTGCTGCCCAGGATGGCATATTTCTGGCCCGCGGCCACGGTGAGTGACACCGCATCCACGGCGCGCAGCGCGCCGAAGACGCGGCTCACGTTGTCAAGCACCAGAGCGTCGCCTGACAGCAATTGCGCCCCAGCCGCCGGCCCCATTGCAGGGCCGGCGGTGGTGGCAGCTTCAGTGCTCAGCGCAGCCATGGTGTTCACTCAACATGCGCTAACTTTCGACATCACTTCCGGCAATCCGGAATGTCGCGCGAGCCCAGGCCCATCTTCTTGAACTCAGCCTCGGGCAAACCCAGGGTCTGGGTGATGTTGGGCACCACCTTCACCACCTTGTTGAAGTACGAGCCATCGGCCGCCTTGGCCACTTCGGTGATGTAGGTCGGGCCGACGCCGTTGCGGTTGGCGTCGATCTGAATTTCGCCCGCCGGGCCGGCGAACTTGGTCTTTTGCAGCGCTTCGCGGTAAGCCTTCTGACCGCCGGACAAGTCACCCTTCACCGCGTCCAGCGCATTCAGCGTGGCCATGGTGTTGATGTAGTACAGGTAGGCAAACAGCGAGGGGCTGGGGAAACCGTCTTTGAATGTCGCCTTGTATTCGGCCACGAACTTTTTCCACTCCGGCGTGTCAATCGAATCCGCCATGGGGCCGGCCGATGCCGTGCCCAGCAGCGATTCGCGCCTCTTGCCCTTGTAGTTGAGCACGGTTTGGTCCACCGCAATCGAGCCGCCCACCATGGGCTTGTTGCCGCCCGTCTGTTCGTACTGGGTGAGGAAGTTCACCGCGTCAGAGCCGCCCAGCACCACCAGCAGCGCATCCACGTCTTTGGGGATCTTGGCGATCACCGAGGCGTAGTCTTTCGTGCCCAGCGGCACCCAGGCCTTGTCAACCACCTTGCCGCCATTGGCGCAGTAGCTGGCCATGAAACCCTGCACCTGTGAGTACGGGAAACCGTAGTCTTCGGCGATCAGGAACATCTTCTTGTAGCCCTTGGCCAGGGCATGCTCGCCCAGGCCCACCATCCACTGCGCGCCTTCGGTGTTGAAGCGGTAGAAGTTCGCCGCCGGATCGCTCAGCGTGGTGGCCTGCGCGCCCGAGGAGCCGTTGATGAAGGTGATGTCGGGCTTGGTCTTGGCGTAGTTCTTGACCGCGATGCCCTCGTCGCCCGAGAGCGGCCCGATCATGACCTGCACCTTTTCCTGCTCGACGGCCTTCCTCGTCATCGCGACGGCCTTGTCGGGCGTGGCGTCGGACGAGAGCTTGATGAACTCGATCTTCTTGCCGCCGGCCATGCCGTTCTTTTCCTTCAGCGCCATGTCGGCGCCGCGGTAGCCGTCCAGCCCGGGCACCGCGAACGGCCCTTCCTGGTTGGACAGCAAGCCGATCTTCAGGGTCTCCTGCGCCGCGGCGGTGCCGAGCAGGCAGAACGCCGCGGCCGCGCCGACGATCGAGCGGGTGAAAAGTCTTCTCTTCGTTGCTATCACGCTTGTCTCCTTTTTTGCTGGGAAGGCTGGGGCGGCAACAGGCGTGAGCGAAG
>JANMYI010000535.1:0-2921 GCA_031381955.1 Burkholderiales bacterium | reverse complement strand
CGGGATCGGCATCTTCGCCGTGCCTTTCAAGATTTCGCTCAACACACCGGGAGCAATCTTGCAGCCGCAGCCGCCGCCGTGGGACAGCGACGTTAATCGCACCCCCGGCGGCGGCGTGATAGGTATAGGAGCATTCATGGTCGTGCTTTCAACAAGTTGGCCAACAGGTTCTTCAGGGTTGCGCGCTCGCGTTCGGGGCTGAACAGCGGCGCGCGCAAGGCGCATTGGCGGCGCAGGCGCGGCAGCATAGCGGCATCGTCACGGCATTGCTCCAGCAAGGCCACCAGGCCGGTGGCGCTGCCGGGCTCGAAGTAGCCCTCATAGGCCGCGCCGAGCATGCCCACGTTGCCGTCTACCCGCGAGGCCAGCACCGGCGTGCCGCTGCAGATGGCTTCCATCACCACGTGGGCGCCGCCTTCCATGTGGCTCATGTGCACCAGCACATGGGCACGCTGGATGTGGCGGCGCGTGGTGGCATGCGGCAGGCCACCGAGCCAGTGGTAATGCGGCTGGCTGGCCATCAGCGCTTGCGCTTGTGCGCCCAGGGCGGGCTCCAGCGCGCTTCCGATGTGGTCGAGCAGGATGTCGTTGCGCCGGCCCAGCGCACGGGCGGCTTCGAAGTAGATCTCGGGGCCTTTCACGTCGCGCAAATGGCCCACGGCCAGGGCGAGCAATTGGCGGCCAGGCTTGGGCAGGGTGGCGCGCGAGGTGGTGGACTGAAACGAGACCACGCACTTGTGGCGCACATGCAGCGGTACGGTGCGTGGCGCGGCTTCCTGCAACACCACCAGCGCATCGGCCAGTTCCAGCGAACGTTGCGCGCTGGCATCTTCGGCAATGTCACGGTACAGATCGGTGCCGGTGAGCGCCACCACCAGTGGTTTGCCGCTCGCGTGTTCATGCCAGGCCGCGATGCTGGCCGCGCTGCGCCGGGCATGCAGGGCGATCAGCACATCATGCGGCGGCGTGGCGGGCGTCCACTGCGCGGCCAGGCTGACTCGATAATCGCCGGCCAGCAAACTGGCCCAGCGTTGCGCCGTTTGCCAATTGCCGTTGTTGGCGTCAGCCAGCGCCGGCGTCACCAGGCACACACTGGGTTGGTTCATCGCAAGCGTTATACGACATGCACGACACCCCCTTGTTCCACCAAACCGCTGAAGACATGCGACAGGCCGGGCCCCCGGTCCTGGCCGCCGCGTTGGCGCAGGCGCGCGCACAAACGCTGGCGTTGTTCAGCCACTTCGAGGCCGCCCTGGCCGAGCGCGCCATGCAGGTGCCGCTGCACGCCGAACTCAACCCGCCACTGTGGGAGCTGGGCCACCTGGGCTGGTTTGAAGAACACTGGCTGGCGCGCAACCCGCACCGCCTGGCCGGCCCGCGCGCCGCCAACACGCCGCGCAGCGCCAGCCTGTTGGGCCGCGCCGATGCGCTGTACGACTCCAGCAGCGTGGCGCATGCCGCGCGTTGGCAACTCAGCCTGCCCGATGCCGCTGCGGCCAAGCGCTACATCGCCCAGGTGCGCGAGCGCAGCCTGGCCTTGCTGGGTGCTGCTGGCGCGCAGGCCGGCGATGACGAGCTGTACTTCTTTCGCCTGGTGCTGTTGCACGAAGACATGCACCGCGAGGCCTGGGCCTACATGGCGCAGGCGCTGGACATTCCCCTGCCGCTGCCGGCCCCCGCCACCAGCACGCTCAGTGGCGAATGGCAGACCGATGGCGGCCCCTTCATGCTCGGCCACGCCGAGGCTGGCTTCGCCTTCGACAACGAACTCGGCACGCATGAAGTCACCCTGGCACCGTTCTGCATCGACCGCGCGCCGCTGCCTTGGGGGCCCTACCTCGACTTCATTCGCGCCGGCGGCTACGACGATGAACGCCACTGGAGCGCCGCCGGCTGGCAATGGCGCCAGCAAAACAAGATGAGCGCGCCGCGCTATGTGCAACGCGACGGCGACGCCTTCACGCGCCGGCATTTCGGCTGCACCGAGCCCGTGGATGAAAGCCAGCCCGCCATCAACCTGAGCGCGCACGAGGCCCAGGCGTATTGCCACTGGGCCGGCCGGCGCCTGCCCAGCGAGGCTGAATGGGAGTTCGCTGCCCTGCGCAGCGCTGAACAGGGCGAGCCCTTCGAATGGGGCGCGGTGTGGGAATGGACGGCCAGCGAATTCGCGCCCTACCCCGGCTTCACCGCGCACGCCTACCGCGACTATTCAGCGCCGTGGTTCGATGGCCGCCCCGTGCTGCGCGGCGCCTCGTTCGCCACCTCGGCGCGGCTGCGCCACCCGCGCTATCGCAACTACTTCGGCGCCCAGCGCAACGACATCTTTGCCGGGCTGCGCACCTGCGCCACGTGACGCCGACTTCAACTTCACGCCTAACCCCGGCGCGGGGCCATTGCGTGGCGAACAAACCGGTGCGGCCCGGCCGGTGTAAGGTTGCAACCCTTCATTCAACCCCCTGACCAGGAGCCTGCCATGTTGAGTCTTTCACCCTCCCGCACCCTGCGTTCACTGTTGACCTGCGCCGTGCTGTGCGTTGGCGCCGTCAGTGCACACGCGCAACAGGTGTTTCGCATCACAGCCATTCCCGACGAAGCCCCCACCGAACTGGCACGCAAGGCCGCGCCGCTGGTGAAGTACCTGGAAGGCAAGCTGGGCATGAAGGTCGAGTTCACACCGGTCACCGACTACGCCGCGTCGGTCGAGGCGCTGGCCAACAAAAAGGTTGACATGGCCTGGTTTGGCGGCTTCACCTTCGTGCAGGCGCACATTCGCTCAGGCGGCAAAGTGATCCCGATCGCGCAGCGCGAAGAAGACGAAAAATTCCGCTCGGTGTTCATCACCACCGACGCCACCATCAAGACCCTGGCCGACCTGAAGGGCAAAGACCTCAGCTTCGGCTCGCAAAGCTCCACCAGCGGCC
>JANMYI010000486.1:0-6268 GCA_031381955.1 Burkholderiales bacterium | reverse complement strand
CCGCCGCTTGCCAACAGCGGCGTTGCGATCATTGGAACTCGTGGACTTGAGAGTGCCATAGGCCCTAATCTCTGCCAGTGGCGTGCCACGAGCGACTTGAAGCACCAATTCTCGCTCGCGCGAGACCTCCTCTGATACGCGTCTCAGCCACCATTCAGCGAGAATCTTAAGCTTGGCGGGAAAGTCGAACGAGAGTCCGGTTTGCCTCTGGTGGCGAGGTGTGACCGCTTCAATCTCGGCGGACGACACGCAGTCGGCTCCCACGCTAACGGTCACTGAGTTCTGCTCAAAGGCGTTGACGGAGTGAGCGACGTGTTTGTTTCGCAGGGCGACGACGAACTCGTGGCCCGTACGAAGAGTCGGATCGGTTGCGTTCAACTCTTCGGCATCCAAGGATTGCCTTACGCCAGACAGAAAGCATCGAGCGTAGGCCACGCAAGCTGCAGTGGAAAGGGCCTCCCAGTCCATGAAGTCAACGGGGGTCGTGAAGCCAACAATGTCGAATGGCGTCTTCGCGAGGTGTTTGCCCGCGTACCGTTCAATCATACGGTCGCAGTAGCCCACAACCATCTCGAGATCGGCTTGGAGGCCGGCCAGGCTCGCTAGACGAGCGGCGGCCTGAACGGGGAACAGGTACTCGGTTGGTGCGTTGGCAGGCATAGACTTGGTGACGGTTAACGTTCGCGGTAACCTGACCTCTGCGGCAGGTGTTGCCTGGCCGCGGAAGGCATGATGCCACTGGCGCCTGGAGCGGCCAGGCAGCGCCTGCCGTAGCGGGGGTCATGGCTTCATCGCCAGTTAGGTAGGCGTCACAACGGCCAGTGTTCACTGCGGGTGCGCTTGGGCAGCACGAACTCCAAGGCGCCGAACGCCACGTACATCAAGCGAATGCCCAGCGGCGGGCGGCCGGTTTCGGCGATGGCCTTGAGCGTCTTCAAAATCATGTCACCGCCCTGGCTCATGCTCTTGGCGCTGCGCGTGCCCGCTGCCAGCCCGGTGACGGTGAGCGTGACCTCCACACCCGCGGCCACCGGCTTGAGCTCATAAGCCACCTGGCACACCGGGTCGTCGTATTGGGTGAAGCGGTGGCTGTGCACAAAGCGATGCGGCGCGTCGAGTTCCAGCACCTCACCCACCACCAGCACATGCTTGCCCGTGCCGGTGCGCATTTGCATGCGCGCACCAGGCACCAGGCCGGCGGTGTGCAGCCAGGCGTTGAACACGGCGCCCTGGGCTTCATCGGTCTTGGTCAGTTCGCGCCAGACGCGCTGGATGTCGGCCTGGATAACGATGCGAAAGATTGCGTCCGGTTTGGCGCGGCTGTCAGTCATGGTGGCGTCCTTTGCGGGCAGGCAGGCGGGTGACCGCTGCGCCTTCAGCGCTGAATTTCAGCTGCGTCAAACGCGCGACCCAATAGGCGCTGAACTCGGTGGTCCAGCGTTCGTGAATCCACTGAATGGGCGTGGGGTCGAGCCACAGCAAGCGCTCGCGGCCTGAGCGCTGCGCGATCACCAGGCCAGCGGCCTCGAGCGTGGCCAGGTGCTTCATCACCGCGAAGCGGCCGATGTCGGCTTCGAGAAAGGCCGAGACGCGGTTCACGTTGCAGCCGGGCTCAAGCTTCAGCACATCGAGGATGCGCCGCCGCGGCTCGGACGCCAGGGCAAAGAACACCGCGTCCAGGCGGGCTGCATCGAGTTGTGAGGCGGCATTCATATGTGCCGTAATGGTCACATATCAAACGGCACCCTGTCAAGCGGGCTGATCTGGGTGTCGGCTGATCCGGGTGCCGCTGATCCCGGCCGCGCGGTCGCGGCGTGCCAGCCGCCTGAACGCGACGACCCGCGTGCCGGCCTGCGCGCCTACCAGCGCTTCAGCAAGCGCACACCGAGCAGCGCGCTGCGCGGTGCGCCGGGCTCGAAGAAGCGCGCGTTGGCTTCGTTGACGATCACGCTGCCGGCGTGCACGCGGTCAGCCAGGTTGTCGATGCGGCCCAGCACTTGCAGCCGCAGCCCATCGCCACCCAGCGCCCATTCACGGCTGGCGCGCAGGTTCATCACCACATACGCGCCGGCGAAGTCGTCATTGCGGTCGTTCACCGCGGTCTGGCTCGTGCCGCGTGCCTCAACCGCCCAATCACCCAGCATGCCACCGCGCCAGGCCAGTTCGGCAAAGGCGCTGCCACGTTGCGTGCCGGCGATGCGGTTGCCGGCAGCCACCGGCACCTTGGCGCCGGTGGTGGTGCACGGAATGCCTGGGCAGGTGAGGAAGCCATCGACGTACTTCGCATCCAGCACGGTGAAGGCCATGCTGGCGCGCCAGGCAGGGTTGATCTGCCACGCGCCCGAAGCCTCGAAGCCGCTGCGCCGCGTGCGGCCCACGTTCTGGAACGACTGGCGCCCGCCGCTGTTGGTGTTGACGCCGATTTCATCCGTGGTGTCGGCCAGGAAGGCGGCCACATCGGCGCTGAACGCACCCTGCCGCCACTTCGCGCCCAGCTCATATTGGCGGCTGCCCTGCCCTTTCAAGCCGGCGTTGAAGCCGCCAATGCCGTTCGGGCCGTAAGCCAGTTCGCCCAGCGTGGGCGACTCGAAGCCACGCGCCGCGCTGGCATGCAGCGTGAAGTTGGGCGTGGCGCGCCAGCGCGCTCCGGCCACCGGGTTGGTGTAGTTGAACTTCACGCTGCCGGAGTCATCGCCATTGCTCAGGTAGGCATCGTTCGCACTCAGGGTCACCTTGCCCGAGCGCAGGCCGGCGGTCAGGCTGACCTCATTCGTTAAGCCCCAGTCGGCCTGGGCAAAACCTTCGCGCGTGTCGGCACGGTTGGTTTCGTCGCGGCGCAGCGCGCCGGTCACGCCCAGCACCTGGGCCGCGCCGGTGCCGGTGAAGTTTTCATGGCCGCGCCGGGCGTCTTGCTGGCGCTCGGCGGTGACGCCGGCCACCACATCAAGCCCCGTGAAGCGCCAGGTCAGCCGCGCGTCGGCGCCGCTGTAGCTGCGGTCGAAGTCGATCACGCCGCCGCCATGGCGCACGTTGGCCTGCGTGGCCGGGGCGATGGCCAGCCACTGCACCACGCCGCGCTGCCCGCCGTAGACGCTGACGCTGCTTTCGCTCAGCGCACCAGCAGCCTCAAAACGGTGGCGCCAGTTGGCGCCGGCCTGGGTTTGGTTGATCGTCTTGCGCGTGTTGAACTGCGTGGCCTGGCTGGTGGTTTGGCGCGGGTCGGCGTTGAACTGGGCGCGATCCAGGCCCAGCGGGTCTTGCGCGCTTTGCTCCTGGCTGCCTACCTGAAACGTTACGCGGTCGTTCGCACCCTGCCAGCCCAGGCGCATGTTGCCCAGCGTGCGCTGCGCTTCACTGCGCGGGCGAAAGCCCGTGCTTTCCATCACCGATGCACTCAGGCCCAGATCGAAGCCACCGTCCAGCGGCGTGGCGCCCTGCACGCGCAACTGGTGCAGGCCGAAGCTGCCGACATCAGCCGCCGCCTCGAAGCGGCGCGTGGTGGCGGGGGCCGAGAACAGCGCGATCACGCCGCCCGAGGCGTTGCCGTAGAGCACCGAAAACGGCCCGCGCAGCACCTCGATGCGCTGCGCGCCGGCCAGGTCGAAGTGCGCCACCTGGCCTTGGCCGTCGGGCATGGTGGCGGGAATGCCGTCGCTGTACAGGCGCAGGCCGCGCACGCCAAAGCCGGCCCGGGCGCCGAAGCCGCGCGAGCTGACTTGCAGGTCTTGGGCGTAGTTGTTGCGGTTGGCCACCACCAGGCCGGGCACGCGCGCCAGGCCTTCTGAAAGGTTGATCTGCGGCCCACTGGCGCGCAGCGTTTCAGCGTCGATCACGCTGATGGCATAGGGTGCATCGAGCACCGCGCGCTCTCGCACCGTGCCGGTGACGACCACCGTTTGCGGCGCGGCGGTCGTCTGTGCCAATGCGGACGCGGCGGCGCCGGCCATGCTGGCCGCGAGAAGCAATTGTTTTTTCATGAAAGGTGGCATGGCGCTGTAAGCAAAGAAGGGTGGCCGCAAACGGCGCGATGAGACTACATCGCCACCGTGGCCCCAAGCTGGGGTAAGCCCGGGGGCTTTTGCGTCAAAACGGAACCGCTGCGAGGGGGCGAGCGCTGCGGGCTGCGTGCCCAGCCAGTGGCGTTTGCCCAACGTTTGCCCAACGTTTGCCCCACAGACGGCAGGGCGCCAGGCCCGCAGCCGCAGCCCGCAGCGCGCAGGGTTTGGCGCGAGCCAGCCGCTGGCGGCATGGTGCGACACTCATTCACCTGCTTCTGAAAAGGCCACCACATGCCACTGACTGCCGCACAAATCCAGCACCTCATCGACCCACTGTTCCCGGGCCTGATGGGCGTGAAAGTCACTGACGCCAGCCCCGAATGCATCCGCGCAACCTTGCTGGTGCGGCCTGATTTGTGCACGGCCGGCGGCATCATGCACGGCGGCGCGTACATGGCGTTTGCCGACACGCTTGGCGCCATCGGCACCATCGTGAACATGGCGCCGGGCAAGCGCACCACCACCACCGATTCAAGCACCAAGTTCATCGGCGGCGCCAGGGTGGGAACGGTGGTCACGGGTGAAGCCACGGCCTTTCACCGCGGCAAGACCACGCAGGTCTGGCAAACCCTCATTCGCAATGAAGACGGCAAACTGTGCGCCGTGGTGACGCAGACCCAACTGCTGCTGGAGGCGTGATGCAGCTTCGGCCCTACGGCAGTTGGCGTTCGCCCATCAGCTCGGCCGCCATCGTGGCCGAAACGGTGGCCTTGAGCGACACCCAGATCGACGCCGATGCCGATGCGGTGGTGTGGCAGGAAGGCCGCCCGGCCGAGAAGGGCCGCGTCACACTCATGCGCCGCGCCGCAGATGGCAGCTTGAGCGAACTCACGCCCGCGCCGTTCAATGTGCGCACCCGCGTGCACGAATACGGCGGGCGCTCGTATCTGCTGGCCGGGCACCGCCTGTTCTTCAGCCACTTTGCCGACCAGCGGCTGTACCGCGGCGACAGTGGCGCCCCGCCGCGTGCCATCACGCCCGATGTGCCACAGGCCGCGCTGCGCTACGCCGACCTTGAATACGACGCGCCGCACGACCGGCTTTATGCCGTGCGCGAAGACCACCGCGCCGGCGGCGAGGCGGTGAATACCTTGGTGCTGCTGCATGCGCAGGGCGATGAGGCCGGCGGCACGGTGGTGGCCGGCGGCTGCGACTTCTACTGCGCGCCGCGGTTGAGCCCCGATGGCCAACATCTGGCCTGGATTCAATGGCGCCACCCCAACATGCCCTGGGACGGCACCGAGCAGATGCTGGCGCCGGTGCTTGCCGACGGCAGCCTGGGCGCGGCGCAGTGCGTGGCCGGTGGCGTTGAAGAGTCGGTGTGCCAGCCGTTGTGGTCGCCCACAGGCGAGTTGCATTTCGTGAGCGACCGCAGTGGCTGGTGGAACCTGTACCGCTGGCGCGCTGGCCAGGCGCAGAACCTGACACCCATGGCCGCCGAATTCGGCCTGCCGCACTGGAATTTCGGCGCCAGCAGCTATGCCTTTGATGGCGCGCAACGCATCGTCTGCGCCTACAGCCAGCAGGGCCACATGCAGTTGGCGCTGCTGCACACATCAAGCCTGGCGTTGACCAACCTGGACACGCCCTACCGCTGGTTTGCCAGCGTGCAGGCCGGCGCCGGCCGCGCGGTGTGCGTGGCCGGTTCGCCGCTGCTCGAACCCAGCGTGGTGAGCATCGACTTGAACACCGGCCAGGCCGAGGTGCTGAAGCGCGGCAGCCGCCTGGCCATTGAAGCCGGCGTCACCTCGGTGCCGCAAGCCATCGAATTCCCCACGGCGCAGGGCCGCAGCGCGCATGCGCTGTACTACCCGCCAGTGAATCAAGACTTCGCCGCGCCCGCTGGCGAGAAGCCGCCGCTGTTGGTGTTCAGCCACGGTGGGCCCACCGCGGCCACCGCGCCCGTGTTCAAGGCCGGCTTGCAGTACTGGACCAGCCGCGGCTTCGCCGTGCTCGATGTGAACTACGGCGGCAGCACCGGCTACGGCCGCGCATACCGCGAACGGCTGCAGGGCCAGTGGGGCGTGGTGGATGTGGAAGATTGCGTGCACGGCGCGCAGCACCTGGTGGCGCAGGGCCTGGTGGATGGACAGCGGCTCATCATTCGCGGCGGCAGTGCGGGCGGCTTCACCACGCTGGCGGCCTTAACGTTTCACAAGACCTTTGCCGCCGGCGCCAGCCACTACGGCATCGGCGACCTGGAAGCCCTG
>JANMYI010000469.1:0-13668 GCA_031381955.1 Burkholderiales bacterium | reverse complement strand
TGGTGATGAAGGGCGCCTCGCGGTGGCTGGAGGCATAAGCCGTGGGCACGCCGGCGGCAACGGCGAACAGAGCCACGCCCAATGAACCAATGGTTCGGTTCAAGGCGGATCGGGTGGAAGGACAGTGCTGCATTCACATCTCCAAAACAAGAGGGTTGACCGGCGTGGTCATCAACACAGCGTGTGGCTGTGCCAACGAGACCTTGTGACCTTGTGACCATGAGGCCATCGGGTTGCGGCAACTCACCGTAGTTCTGAAGCTCGAGGTGATCGGTGCGGTAACGCACACTGCACGCGATTAACCGCTGACATCACTTGAATTCGGCTTTGTCCTACGGTGCAGGGTGAAGCTGTCCCACGGTGGCCACGCGCAAGCGCGGCGCTGCCTTCCGGCGCAGCAGGAACCGATGCCCTGCGGCAAGATTCAGGCGCGGAACTGCTTGGCCGCGAAAGCCCACGCCATGCGTGAGGCGTCGGGGCCCTGGCTGTCGCTGTAGGGTTTGCTGGCCGCCCCGCCGCTCCAGGCGTGGGCCAGGCGCTGCACCGTCACCAGGGTGGCCACGGTGCTGCCCGGGCGCTTGAACTCCGTCACCGTCATCGCATGGCGTTTGCCGCGCTGCACCGTGCGCGCCGGGGCGGGTTGGGCCAGCGCCGCCGCGGCCCAGGCCTGCGCCGCGGCCAGGCCGTTGTGCGGCGCGACCACGGCGTCGGCCTCACCGTGAATCACCAACAGCGGCGGCCAGGTTGCCGCCATTGCCTCGGGCGTGGCCGCCAGCGGCAGGGTGGCGCGGCGGCCGTGCATCGCACTCAGTGCCGACACGGTGGAGTGCGCCGTGCCCGGCGCAATACCGGAGTGCATCACCAGCGCCTTGAAGCGCGCCGGGTGGCGTGTGACGAGCAATGCCGCCATGCTGGCACCGGCCGAGAGCCCGGCAATGGCCACGCGCGAGCTGTCCACCGGGTGCAGCAAACAGACCTGGTCGATGGCGGCCATGATCAGCGCCGCTTCGCCTTGCGCGCGCCCCGAGCGGGTGTCAAACCAGTTCCAGCACGCTTGGCCGTTGGCCAGACGATCTTGCTCCGGGTACAGCACCAGAAAGCGCTCGCGCGTGGCCACGTTGTTCATGCGCGTGCTGGCCGCAAAGGTGTTCGCATCCTGGCCGCAGCCATGCAACATCACCATCAAGGGCAAGCGTTCGCCGAACGCCACCCCGTGCGGGCGGAACAGCCTGAAGCGCCGCGCGCCCGTGGCGCCCATCGCCACACCGAGCAACCAGGTGGCGCTGCTTGCTGGCTTGGTGCGCCGCACCGGCGTGGCCCGCCGTGCCTGGCCCAGCGCCTGCGCTGTGGAGCGGGTGGCCAGGCGCGTGAACAGCTTTGCGGTGCGTCGCAACGACTTGGCCCAACTCGGAGTACGCAGGCGTTTTTTCATGCCGCTGATTCTGTGCGCTCGTGTATGGCCAGCAGAATCAGCGGCCGCGACGGCTGCCTCTATCATCACGCGCATGCGTAGCAAGCCAATCGAATTGCCAGCCCTGCGCGAGCGCGCTGCACCGGCGCATGCGTGACGACCCCGCCCGGCTGGCGCAGTTGCGCAGCCTGTTGATCCTGGACTCCAGCCCGCAACGCGCCTACGACGACATCACGCGGCTGCTGGCCACTGCGCTGGCTGTGCCGATCAGCATGGTCAGCCTGCTCGACACGCAACGCGACTGGTTCAAGTCGTGTGTCGGCCTGCCGCAAACCCAGTCACCTGCGCAAACTTCCTTTTGCGAGGCGTTTTTCAACAGTGGCGACGACCTGATCGTGGCTGAAGACACGCTGCGCGACGAGCGTTTTCGCCAGCATCCGCTGGTCGTGGGCGCGCCGTTCATCCGCTTTTATGCGGCCGCCCGGTTGACCCTGAACGCCCACACTGTCGGCACGCTGTGCGCGTACGACTTGCAGCCGCACCGCGTGACCCCTGAGCAACTCGACCAGCTGCGCACCATGGCCGTGGCAGTGGTTGAATTGTTCAGCCGGCGCGCGGCGCGGCTGCCACCGTGAACACGGTGGGTGTTTTCGCTGCCACCAACGCGGCAAGTTCCTACACCGGCAGGCGGCGGTGTTGACTGGGCAGCTCTGGTTGACAGGCAGATGATCTGGGCCAATCCATTGACCTGGAATGCCATGAACCACCCTGCCGCTGTGCCTGTGCAACACCTGACCCTCGCGATGTTGGGAACGCTGCCGCCTCATGGCAGGCGCTTGGCGCCCAGCATGATGGGAAGCGCACCTCATCGCCCGTCGCGCCCGTACAGCGATGAGCCCGATGAGTTCGAGCCGGGGTCGTTGCCTGTGGAGCCCGACGAAGGCCCGGTGCCTGCGGATATCCCGCAGGATCCGGAATACGACCGCGTTGTGGAGCCGGAAGATTGAGCGGGGTTTCGCGCAGTCACCGCCTCATTTCGGACGCGGCACCTTGAGTTGTTTGTCGGGTTGGGTGAGCTGGCCCTTGCGCAGCAGCTTCACCGCCTGCACCACGGCTCGCGCAGCGTTGCGTGTTTCTTCCTGCACCGCGTTGTCGCGGTCGAGTGCTTCGTGGCTGTTGAAGTAAGGCTCGAAGTAGCCGATGTAGCGGTCGAGTTTGGCGGTCGCACCGGCATCGATCAGGCCCATCCAATCGAGCCAATCTGTCAAATTGCGACGGTGCGCTTCAACGCCGGCCACGTCGCCATGCACGACCACGCCATAAGCCCGGCCGGCGACGTGTTTGGGGTAGTCCCAACCTTGCTGTTCGATGAGCTTGGCCTGAGCCACGTGCTTGCCGTGCGTGGTGGTCGGATCCGGGTTCCCGCCATCGGCGCAGACCATGCGGTCGATCATCAATTTCAGCGGGCCGGGTGACTGGTACCAGTACGTGGGTGCCAGGATGATCACGCCGTGCGCCGCCACCCAGCGCTCGTAGATCTCGGCCATCCAATCGTCCGCCTGGTTAAGGGCGTGGTTCGGGTAGCAGCTGCACGGCCAGTGGCACAGCGGCATCGCGCTGGAAACACAGCCCTTGCACGGGTGGATGTTGCGGCCGTATTCCGACGTCACCAGGCTGAGGTCCAACACATCGGCCTGCATGCCGGCGCGCTGCACCACGCGCCGCGCCAGCTCGGTCAGGCGCCAGGTCTTGGAGATTTCGCCCGGGCAGGTGCCGTCGTTTCGCGGGCATCCGCAAATAAGCAGCACGCCCGCAAGCGTGGCCGCGTCGCTCCATTGCTGCTGTGCCACGCGCAAGCGCTTGCGCGTGTCCAGCCACTGCACCGAAATCTCGTACGTCGGGTCGGCAAAGCCGCGGCCGGCCGGCTTGGAAAACGGTGCCTTGCGGCCCTCTTGCAGCGCAGCCCAGGCAATCGCCTCAAGGCGGGCGATGGCGTCGTGCTCAGCGGCGAACGCAGGGTCGTTGAAGCGCACGTTGAAGCGCTCGTGAAACTGCGCGCGGGTCAGTGCGGCAGGGGCTTGCCCGGAACGAATCTTCGTCACCTTGGTTCCTGGTGGGTTGCGGGTCAGCGGGCCGGGCGCAAGAGCTGGCGCGCCGCTGCGACATGGTGGTTGCCACCGCCCAGCCGGGTCTGTTCGCCGGCGCACAGAGCCGGAGGCCAACCTGGCGCAAGCTGGCCAGCCGCTGTGCTGCGTGCGGCGCACTTCCCCCCTTGCCGCGGCAGTGCTTGGCACAAGATTCGAGGCTGACTCATGACTCAAATTCCGACTCCACCCACACCAGCTGCCGCCGAACAGGGCAGCCCGAACAAGCCGGCCACCGGCCCGAACACCGGCGCGAACACCGGCGCGAATGCAGAGAGCCTGCCGTTGCCGCATGAGCGCGACGAATCGACCGGCACCGCGGCCACGACGCCGGACCCGGTGATGAAGCAAGCCAAGCGCGACATCGATGCCGGGCTGGTCGACACCGACATGCGCGCCACCTCGGGCCTGGATGCGACGCGGCGCGCCAAGCTTGTGGCGGGCAGCGGCGGCACACCCCCCGCCGCGCGCCGCTGACACGCAGAGGTCAGGCGCTTGGTGGGTCGATGAACTCGATCGCCCGCCTGGCCAGGTGGTGCTTGAAGTCGGCGATGGGCATGGCCGTCGAACCGTGG
Organism: Burkholderiales bacterium; assembly: GCA_031381955.1. Taxonomy (GTDB): domain Bacteria; phylum Pseudomonadota; class Gammaproteobacteria; order Burkholderiales; family Burkholderiaceae_C; genus Rubrivivax. The sequence continues at coordinate 9,538 of JANMYI010000469.1, read as the reverse complement.
GTCGGGCCGTCGCTCCAACTGATGGTGGCGTCGAGCGACGTCAGTTCCACCTCGCAAGGGCCTTGGCGGATGCTGATGTTCGAACCGTCCCCCTCGCGGTACTCGACCTTGCCCGTGATGCGTGCGCGTTGGGCCATGGCTGCTCCGATGAAAGGCAGCAGTTTGTGCCGCTGGCCGCGCTGGCGCAGCAGGGGGGCGCCGCGTTCTCGGGTAGTCGCCTTCCTACCGGCCGCTCAATGTGCGCTGAGACACAGACGGCACGGCGCCGCCGCTCTAAAAACGCGCTGCAGGTGAGCCGCCGTGTGCGGCAATCCGGCTTGTTCGCTCCGCCGCTGTGCCGCACCGGCACGGCATTTCACCGTGCAAATAGGAACCCAAATGACCAAGACCACCGTCACAACACCAAGTGTGCCGGCCACCCTTGCGCAACAACAGGCGGCCTTCACGGCCGAAGGCTCACCGCCCCCAGGAAAGGTGTTGACCGCTGGCGCGGTGGCGCCGCGCGACCGGCCCAGCCTGGCCGCCGCGCGGCCCAGGCCGATACGCGGAACGATTTCCTTGAAGCGGGCCAGCGCAAGCGATTAGCGCACGAACGGAACGCTCAACGATGATGGCACCGCAAGCGCCGAAGCCACGCTGTGCCAGCCCGCGCGACGATGCAGCCGCGCTGGCCAAACTGGGCGGCTCTGGGGTGGTGATGAAATTCATCGCTGTCGCCGCTTCGGCCGAGCGCCGCCACCTCGCGCGCGAGGCTGCCACGCCGGCGCGCTGAACGATGCACGTCGTGGGCATCGGCACGGCGCAGCCGCCGCAGCGCTACACCAAGGCCGAATGCCTGGAGGCGTTCGAGCGCTCGGCCTGGTTCGCGCGGCTGGACGAGCGCGCCCACCTGATCGCGCGCACCGTGCTGCAGCGCGACAACGGCATTGCGGCGCGTCACCTCGCCGTGGCCTCGCTCGACGAGGTGTTCACGATCGACCCCAACACCCTGGCGCAGCGCTTCGCCCAGCACGCACCGGCGCTGGCGGCGCAGGCCGCGGCGCGCGCGCTGGCCCAGGCCGACGTGGCGCCGGCACAAATTGATGCCGTGGTGGTAAGTACCTGCACCGGCACCCTGTGCCCGGGCCTGAGTGGCCACGTGGTTGAGCGTCTGGGCCTGCGCGCCGATGTGCAGGCGTTCGACCTGGTCGGCCAGGGTTGCGCCGCGGCCTTGCCCAACATGCAGCTCGGCCAGGCCTTGCTGGCGGCCGGGCGCTGCGAGCAGGTGTTGTCGGTTTGTGTGGAAGTGAGCAGCGCGGCGATGTACCTGGATAACGATCCAGGTGTGCTGATCAGTGCCTGCCTGTTTGGCGATGGCGCCGGTGCCGCCGTGCTGTCGCGCCATGCCGGTGCGGGCGGGCGGCACATCGAGTGGCGCGACAGCACGTCGTTGCTGGAGCCGGCCCAGCGCAGCGCGCTGAGGTTCGAGCAGCGCGACGGCATGCTGCGCAATGTGCTCACGCGCGCCGTGCCCGCGCTGGCGGCCGAGTACGCGCAGCGCGTGCTGGCCACCGTGCTCGGCCGGGCCGGCCTGCACCCCGGTGAGGTGAACGCCTGGATCATGCATGCCGGTGGCCGCGATGTGCTGTACGCGCTGCAACGCCGCCTGGAACTGCAACCCGACGCTTTGCGCTACAGCGCGGCGATGCTGCGCGAGCACGGCAACCTGTCCAGCGCGTTCGTTTACTTCGTGCTCCAAGCCGCCGTGGCCGATGGCGCGCCGGGCGGTTGGTGGTGGCTGTCGTCATTCGGCGCCGGCTTCAGTTGCCATGGCGCGCTGTTGCGGGTGCAGTGATGCGCAGGGCGGCGCGATGACGATGCAACGGCTCGTGGTCAGCGAAGCGCTCGACCATTTGTCGCCGCACGACCCGGCGGCGCAACGTTCGCGGCGCGACTTGGTGCGCGTGCACTGGGCCATGGGCACGCGCTCGATCGTGGCCCGCGGTTGGCAAGCCCTGGTGCCCGCACCGCGCTCGCGCACGCCGCTGCGGGTGCTGGAACTGGGTGCGGGTGACGGCACCTTGCTGCTCGGCGTGGCGCGCGCACTGGTGCCGGCCTGGCCGCAGGTGCACCTGACCCTGCTCGACCGCCAGGCCCTCGTCAGCCCGGCCAACCTGGCCGACTTTGCGGCGCTGGGCTGGCGCACAACCGTCGAGGTGACTGACGCGATCGATTGGGCGGCGCGCAGCAGCGGCGGGGCGTTGAAGGCACAGATGCCGGCGTGGGATCTCATCTCCACCAGCCTGTTCCTGCACCACTTTGAAGGCCCGGCGCTCGACACGCTGCTGGCCGGTGTGGCCGCGAGTGGCCAGCGCTTCTTTGCCTGCGAGCCGCACCGCGGCTGGTTGGCCGGCGCGGGCAGCCGCATGGTGGGCGCCTTGGGCGCCAATGCGGTGACACGGCATGACGCGGTGTTGAGCGTGGCAGCCGGCTTTCGCGGCACTGAACTCACTCAGCGCTGGCCGGCCTTGCGCGGCGCCTGGCAATGCCGGGAATACGGCGCCGGCTTGTTCAGCCATTGTTTCAGCGCCCAGCGCAGCCAGGGCTCGTGATGTTGACCGTTGCGCGCAACAGGTACGACGCCATCATCGTGGGTGCTGGCCCGGCCGGTTCGGCCGCGGCGATTTTGCTGGCGCGCGCCGGCTGGGAAGTTGCGTTGGTTGAAAGCCAACCCTTTCCACGCCCCAAGGTGTGCGGTGAATGCATCGCCGCCAGCAACCTGCCGTTGCTCGACGCACTGGGTATTGGCGCAGCGTTCGAGGTCAATGCCGGCGCAGCGCTGCGGCAGGTGCGGCTGCTGCGTGGCGACAGCACCGTCACCGCCGCTCTACCCGCGGCGACCCCCGCGCGCCACCCCTGGGGCCGTGCGCTGGGGCGTGAGACGCTTGATGCGCTGCTGCTGGAACAGGCGCGCGCCATGGGCGCTGATGTGCTGCAACCGTGCCGAGTGCAGGCCATCTTGGGTCACGCCGGCGCCTGGCACTGCGAAGTGCGTGCGGCGGATTCGGCCACGCTGCTGCGGCTGCGTGCGCCGGTGGTGATCGACGCCCATGGTTCGTGGGAAAAGCTGCCCTCGGCGCGGGCGCAGCGCCGCTTGTCGCGCAGCGCGGCCGATCTGTTCGCCTTCAAGGCCACCTTCAAAGGTGCTGCGCTGAGTGAAGGCGCGATCAGTGTCTTGGCGCTCAATGGTGGCTACGGCGGCATGGTCGTCGGTGACGGCGGCCTGGCCACCGTGGCCTGCTGCATCCGGCGCGACCGTTTGAGCGGGCTGCGCGGCGCCGCACCCGGCTTGCGCGCCGGCGACGCGGTGCAGGCCTGGTTGCAGCGTGAATGCAGTGGCGTGCGCGACGCCTTGAATGGTGCCGTGCGCGACGGCCCCTGGCAGGCCTGCGGGCCGCTCGACACCGGCCTGCGGGTGCGCGCCGATGATGAGCATTTCAGAATCGGCAACGCCGCGGCCGAGGCTCACCCGATTTTGGGCGAGGGCATCAGCATGGCGCTGCAATCTGCCGCGTTGCTGTGCTCGGTGCTGCTGCGCCGCCAAGCGGCGCTGCTCAAGCCGGGTGCCAATGTTCAGCCTCAGTTGCAACGCGAGTACGCCGCGCAGTGGCGGCGCCAGTTTGCGCCGCGGCTGCGGCTGGCCGCCGTGTTTGCGCATGCCGCCATGCGGCCGAGTTGCGCTGCGGTGTTGATCAAGCTGGCGCGCTACTGGCCTGGCTTGCTGACACATGGCGCGCGCTGGGGCGGCAAGGTACAGCCGGTCAGCGCCAGCGGCGCCACCAGGCCGGCGCTGCACAGCACATTCAATCAGGCCCCGGACAACCCGCCCACCGACCCCGCTGTGGCCACCCCAGGCTGGCTGCCCGCAGCGGTGGTCAAGGAAAGTGGCAATGCTGCACATCCTTGAGACCACGCCACAAAAGGAATGACATGAGCCGCACCTTGGAGCGCCTGCGCAACATCTTGATCACCGACTACAAGCTGGCGCCCGAGCGCCTGGAGCTTGACGCCACCCTGGCCGACCTGGGCATTGATTCACTGGGCACGGTTGAACTGCTCTGGAGCATTGAAGATGCGTTCCAGATCAAGCTGCCGGCGCAGACTGTGGAACTGGCCAACTTGGGCGACGTGGTGCGCGTCATCGATGAACTCCTGGCGGCACAGTGCTCCCCCGCGCCGCCCGCCGAGCGCCAAGTGCCGGTGCTGCGCGCGACATGAGGCGGGTGGCGGTCAGCGGCATCGGCGTGGTCTCGCCGTTGGGCAACGACTGCGCGCAAGTCTTTGCCAACGCGCAAGCGGGCCGCAGCGCGGTGCACTTGTTGGACACACCTCCTGCCGCCCGGCTGAGCGCACCGCTGGCGGCCACCGCGCAGTTCGACGAGACGCAACACTTCGATGCCACGCGGCTGCGCATGCTCGACCGCTTCAGCGCCATGGCCCTGTTCGCGGCCAACCAGGCGGTGGCCGCTTCGGCCGACGCTTTGGCCGGGCTGGACCTGGCCCGGGCCGGCGTGTTTGTGGGCAGCGGCATGGGCGGCACGCTCAGCATGGACGCGGGCTACAAGACGCTGTATGGCGACCAGTCCGACCGCATCAAACCCTTCACGGTGTTGATGGGCATGAGCAACGCGGCGGCGGCGTGGATCGGCATCGAGCACCAACTGAGCGGGCCGAACCTGACCTATTCCACCGCGTGTTCATCGGCGGCGGTGGCGATCGGCGAGGCCTGGCTGCGCGTGGCCAGCGGCCAGCTCGACCTGGCCATTGCCGGGGGCGCGGAAGCGCCGCTGTCGCCCGGCTCGCTCAAGGCCTGGGAGGCGCTGCACACCTTGGCCACGGTGGATGCCAGCGAGCCGGCGGCGTCATGCCGGCCGTTTTCACTCGACCGCAGCGGCATGGTGTTGGGCGAAGGTGCGGCCATGCTGGTCATCGAGCCCTGGGAGCGGGCCCATGCGCGCGGCGCGCACATCCTGGGCGAAATCATCGGCTATGGCTTGTCGAACGACGCCCAGCACATCACGCGGCCGAGCATTGCCGGGCAGGTGGCGGCGATGCGTGCGGCGTTGCAGGCGGCCGGCAGCGCGGCGCAGGACATCGACGCCATCAACGCCCACGGCACGGGCACGCAAGCCAACGATGTGACGGAGACCGCGGCCATCCGCGTGGTGTTTGGTGAACATGCAATGCGCATGCCCATCAGCGCCACCAAGGCCATGCACGGCCACTTGCTCGGCGCGGCCGGGGCGCTGGAATGCGTGTTGTCGTTGCTGGCCATGCAGCACGCCGTGGCCTTGCCCACCATGCACCTGCGCGTGCCGGACCCCGACTGCGACCTCGACTACGTGCCGAATCAGGCGCGCGAAGGCGTGCCCGCCCGCACGATGTTGTCGAACTCATTCGCCTTCGGCGGCTCGAACGCGGTGCTGGTGTTGCGCGCGGCGGGTTGATGAGATCGCGCGCAGTAGACTGCCTGAACGATGATGCGGCGCCAGCCGGCGCGGCTTGAAAGGCAGTGCGATGCATGACCTGGTGATACGCGGCGGCACGCTGGTCGACGGCAGTGGCGCGCCGCGCTTCAACGGCGATGTCGCCATCGATGCCGGGCTGATCACGCAAGTGGGCGGGAAGGCCGGCGCGGCGCGGCGCGAGATGAATGCCTCGGGGGCGCTGGTCACGCCGGGTTGGGTCGATGTGCACACCCACTACGACGGCCAAGTGACGTGGGATCCGTATGTCACGCCGTCGTCATGGCATGGCGTCACCACGGTGGTGATGGGCAACTGCGGCGTGGGCTTCGCACCCGTGAAGCCCGACAGGCGCGAGTGGCTGATCAGCCTGATGGAAGGCGTGGAAAACATCCCCGGTGCCGCGCTGGCCGAAGGCATTCACTGGGAATGGGAAACCTTTGCACAGTACCTGGACGCGCTGGCGCGCAAGCCACTGGCGGTGGACGTGGGCACCCAGGTGCCGCACGGCGCGCTGCGCGTATGCCATGGGCGAGCGCGGCGCCGCCGAGGACAGCGTGGCCACAGTGCAAGACATTGCCGCCATGGCGGCTGAACTGCGCGCCGGCCTGCGCGCCGGGGCGCTGGGGTTCAGCACCTCGCGCACGCTGATCCACCGCGGCGCCGATGGCGTGCTGGTGCCGGGCACGAATGCCAACCGCGCTGAAGTGTTCGGCCTGGGCCGTGTGCTCGGTGAAGAGGCGCGCGGCGTGTTCCAGATGACCAGCAACCACATCGACATGCCGGCCGAGGTCGAGTGGATGATGGATCTGGCCCGCGAAACCAATCGCCCGGTGCTGTTCAACCTGCAACAGATCGACCAGGCGCCCGACTTGTGGAAGAGCCTGGTGGCCAGGCTCGACCAGGCGCGCGCGGAGGGCGTGCCGCTGATTGGCAGCATCCCCGGCCGCCCGGCGGGTGTGCTGTACGGCTGGCGCGCATCGTCGCAGCCGTTTCACTTCCACGGCGCATGGCGCGAAACGGTTAACGATTCAATTGAGTCTCGCATCGAACGCTTGCGCCAGCCGCAGGTGAAAGCCCGCCTGCTGGCCGAAGCGCCCGAACTGAAAGACCCACGCGCGGCGTTCATGCTGCGCAGCTTCGACAAGATGTACCGCATCGACCCCGCGGCGCCGAACTATGAGCCGGCGCCCGATGAGCACGCCGCGGCGGTGGCGCGCGCGCGTGGCGTGAGCCCGTTGGAAGTGGTGTACGAGTGGTTGATGGCCGATGGCGGCGCGGGCCTGATCTACTTTCCGATCTTCAACTACAGCTACAACAACTTTTCGCACCTGCATCAGTTGCTGCAACACCCGCAAACCATGCTCAGCCTGGGCGACGGCGGCGCGCATGTGGGCTACATCACCGACGCCGGCCTTCCCACCTTCATGCTCACCCACTGGACGCGCGACCGCAGCCGCGGCCCCTTGCTCGGGCTGGAAGACATCGTGCGCCGCCAGACTTCGCACACCGCGGCGGTGTACGGCCTGCAAGATCGCGGGCTGCTGCGCGCGGGCTACAAGGCCGACATCAATTTGATCGACTACGCGCGCTTGAGCTGCGACGCGCCGTACATGGCCTACGACCTGCCGGCCGGCGGCAAGCGGCTGCTGCAAAAGGCGCGCGGCTACCTGGCCACGATTGTGGCGGGGCAGCCCATCTACGAGAACGGCGAAGCCACTGGCGCCTTGCCGGGGCGCTTGATTCGCGGCGGCGTGTAAGGCCAGTGCCTTCGCGCTCGACCCACTGGACTCAGCCACACCGCGAGGTTCACGCCATGCATTTGCGCAGTTCGATGGCCTTGGTGCTTGCCTTGGGTGGCGCGGTGCTCACGGCCTTGCCCGCTGCCGGCCAAACCTGCCAGGCACGCAGTGCGGCGCAGCAGACGACGCTGATCGAGCTGTACACGTCTGAAGGCTGCGACTCCTGCCCGCCTGCGGATCGTTTTGCATCCAGCCTGAATGGCCGCGCTGACGTGCTGGTGGCCGCCTTTCACGTCGACTACTGGGACCGGCTCGGTTGGAAAGACCGGTTCGGCGACCCACGCTTCAGCCAGCGCCAGGCGGCGCAGCGCGCGCATTCGGGCGCGCGCTTCGAGTACACGCCGCAACTGCTTTTGAACGGCCGCGACTGGAAGCGCAGCGCCGTGTTGCCCAAGGCCACGCGCGACGCCGTGGTGGCCATCAGCCTGCAACGCCAGGGTGATGAAGCGGTGCTGGCCACGGTGCAGGCGCTGCGCGGCGCGCCGCCGCAGTTGGGCTTGTGGTGGGCAGCGCTGGAAGACGGCCATGCCAGCGTGGTGAAAACGGGTGAGAACAGCGGCCACACCTTGCGCCACGACCATGTGGTGCGGCGCTACGAACAACTGCCGGCCTGGAACACGAACGAAACGCCGAGCCTGAACCTGGGCGCACCGCGCCGCGGTGAAGCCGGCCGGCGCGTGCGCACGCTGGTGGTGGTGACCGACGGCGCCACGGGCGCGCCATTGCAAGCCGTGCAGTTGGACTGCTGAGCTACTTTTTCTTCGGCGGCTCGGGTTTGGTCTCCGGCGCCTTGGGCATGTCGCCAATCACGCTCTTGACCGGGCAGACCGAGAACGCCGGGCACTTCTTGCAGCCAACGGCGATGGCAATGGGGCACAGTGTCATGGTCGTTCCTTGTGAGCGCCCCAAGGCCGGCCACGGCCGGCCGCCCCCCGCGGGGATCAAGCAAGTGGCAGAGCCACATTTGCTTGAGAGCCTGGGGTGGCCGAGCATACGCGCCGCAGCGCGGCATGCAAGCCAGGCAGCCTGCTACGCGCGTTCGCGCATCAGGGTGCTTTTGCCGAACAGGCTCTCGATCAGGTCCACCGCCAGCTCGGCCGTTCTATTGCGCACATCCAGCGCCGGGTTGAGTTCCATCACGTCCAGGCTGGCCATGCGGCCGCTGTCGGCAATCATCTCCATGCACAACTGTGCCTCGCGGTAGCTGGGCCCGCCGGGCACGGTGGTGCCCACGCCGGGGGCGATGTCGGGGTCGAGGAAGTCGACGTCGAAGCTCACATGCAAGTGCGTGTTGGCGTCGAGCGTGGCCAGGGCGAGTTCCATCGTGTGGCGCATGCCCATCTCGTCGATGTAGCGCATGTCGAAAACTTCCAGGCCCTGTTCATGCACAAAGCGTTTCTCGCCGGCATCGACACTGCGGATGCCGATCTGGCGGATCCATTTCGGGTTCAGCGCCGGCACCACGCCGCCAATCTCGATCAAGGCCTGTGGGCCGTGGCCGCACAGGCAGGCCACCGGCATGCCGTGCAGGTTGCCGCTGGGGGTGAGGGCGCTGGTGTTGAAGTCGGCGTGCGCATCGAGCCACAGCACGCGCAGCTTCCTGCCCACTTCGCGGCAATGCCGTGCCACGGCGCTGATCGAACCCACGCCCAGGCAATGGTCGCCGCCCAGCAGCACGGGCAGGCGCCGCGCGCGCAGCTCGGCCAGCACCGCGTCATGCACCGCCTGGTTCCAGGCCACCACCTCGCCCAGGTGGCGGTAACCGTCCACCGGCGGCAACCACGGGTTGGCCGGGCCGCTCAGGTTGCCCAGGTCGCGCACATTCACGCCGCGGCCTTGCAGCGCGCCCACCAGGCCGGCCACGCGCAATGCCTCGGGGCCCATGCTGGCACCGCGGTGGCCGGCGCCGATGTCGGTGGGTGCGCCGATCAGGCTGATTTGGGTTTGCATGCGGCGTTCTTCAGATGTCTTCAGCAAACTCGCCGGTCTGCGTGCGCTGCAGGTCGAAGCCGTATTCGCGTTCAAGGTGAGCCCAGGCTTCCTCGGCGGTTTCAACGAACTGGAACAGGTTCAGGTCGGCCGCATTGATCATGCCCGTCTCGACCAGCAGGTCGAAGTTGATCAGGCGGCTCCAGAACTCGCGGCCGAACAGCAGCACCGGGCGGCGCCGGCACTTGGTCGTTTGGATCAGTGTTAACGTTTCAAACAACTCGTCCAGTGTGCCGAAGCCGC
>JANMYI010000623.1:0-2952 GCA_031381955.1 Burkholderiales bacterium | reverse complement strand
TGCACGAAAGCGCGCGCATCGCCGGCGGTGTTTCGGTGGTGGGCATCTCGAACTTCGTGAGCTTTCTCACCCGCACCGAAAGCTACCGTCGCGACCTGCGCCGTGTTGAATATGGCGACGAGCGCGAACCGCAGATGCGTGCCTTTCTTGAGCGCATCTCGCCGCTGAACAACGCCGAGCGAATCAAGAAGCCGCTGTTCGTGGTGCAGGGCAAGAACGACCCGCGCGTGCCCTACACCGAGAGCGAACAGATCGTCGAGCGCGTTCGCGCCAACGGCCTGCCCGTGTGGTACTTGCGCGCCGAGAACGAAGGCCATGGCTTCGTGCGCAAGGAAAACGCCGACTTCCAGTTCTACGCCATGGTCAAGTTCGTTGAGCAGAATTTGCTCAAGTAATTTGCTCAAATATTTTTGCTCAGGAAATTTTGTCTAGACATGTGCGTGTGAAACGCACGCAGTTCGGTTCAGAAAGAGACTTTTTTCCACCCCAGTTCACGGGGAACCTGCGCACTTGCAGGGTTGCGCGCTCGACGGTGTTCAAAACAATCACGCCTCAGGTGTTGGCCGCAATGGCCACACCACGTGTTTGTCTGGACAAATGGCCACCGTGCGCGAACGTTTCTGCTTTCTTCGCTGGTTCAAACTGGGCGCGTTGTCGGCGTTGTCGGCGTTGTCGGCGTTGACGGCGGTGGGGCTCGCCGCCTGCGGTGGTGGCGAAGCGGGCAGCGCCGAAAGCCTGCCGCCCCCAGTGGTGCAGGAGCCAGCGCGCGAAAGCCTGAAAGCCCTGTTCACCCCCAGCGCGCCCATTCCCACCGATGCCCAGGCCAAGGGCATGTGGTCGGAACTGGCCAACTGGCCCTTGATTCCGGTTCATGCCGTGCTCTTGCCCGATGGCCGGCTGCTCAGCTTCGGCAGTGACAGCGCCGGCCAGCAGACCGCCAATTTCATCTACGACGTGTGGGATCCCACGGCCGGCTTGAATGCCGGCCACCTGACCCTGCCCAACAGCACCGGCAGTGACTTGTTTTGCAGCGCGCAGCTCCTGTTGCCCGGTGGCGCCAGTGTCTTTGTGGCGGGCGGTGACGTGTGGGATGGCGCGGCCACGCGCAACCAAGGCAACAACAACTCCAACCTGTTTGCCGTGGCGAACAACACCTTGCAGCGGGGCGAGAACATGAACCGCGCGCGCTGGTATTCCAGCGCCATCACCCTGCCCAGCGGCCAGACGTATGTGCAAGGCGGCATCGGCGGTGCCGACCGGCCTGAAGTCCGCTTCGCCACGGGCGAGTTCCGCCTGCTCGATGGCGCCAATACCGAGGCGTTGCACTTTCAGTACCCGCGCAATTTCGTGGCGCCTGATGGCCGGGTCTTCGGCTTCGACAGCACAGGCAACATGTACCGCGTCGACCCCAGCGGCAGCGGCAGCCTCACGCCCTTGGGCCAGTTCGCTTCAGAAAACGCCGGCAGCGATGCCAGTGCCGCCATGTTCAGGCTCGGGCGCATCCTGCAATTCGGTGGCAATTCGAACGGCGCGCTGGTCATCGACATTCGCCATGGCGCGCCCACTGTCACCCCCACGCAAAGCATGAGCACGCACCGGCGCTTGGGCACCAGCACGATCCTGGCTGACGGCAAGGTGCTGGCCACTGGCGGCAGCCGCACCTGGAACGAGCCTGACCAGCCCAGCTATCACACAGAAATCTGGGATCCGCAGCGGGGCCAATGGGCCGTGGGTGCGCAGCAAAGCAGGATGCGGCTGTACCACTCCATGGCCGTGCTGATGCCCGACGCCACCGTGCTGGTGGGCGGCGGCGGCGCACCCGGGCCACAGACCAACAAGAATGCCGAGCTGTACTTTCCGCCCTACTTGTTCACCAGCGCCGGCACCTTGGCGCCGCGCCCGGCGCTGACTAGCGCGCCCACCGTGTTGAACATCGGCAAGACCTTCACGCTGCAAACCAGCAGCGCCAAGCCTGTGGCCAAGGTGGCGCTGGTGAAAACGGCGGCGGTGTCGCATGGCTTCAATGCCGAGCAGCGCTTCATCGAACTGCCGTTCCGTGCCGATGCGGGCCGCCTCACCGTTCAGGCGCCAGCCAACGCCGCCGATGCACCGCCGGGCTTCTACATGCTGTTCTTGATTGACAGCGACGGTGTGCCCTCAGTGGCCAAGGTGCTGCGCATGAACCAGGCCACTGAGCCCCGGCCCGCCAACGCGCCCACTTTGCACAAGGTGGATGACCGCAGCATGCTCAGCGGCAGCGCGGGCAGCCTGCAACTGGCAGCCGGCGCCCCGGCCGGCGGCAGCGTGCGCTACGCGGCCACCGGCCTGCCCCCTGGGCTGAACCTGGACGCCAGCACCGGCCTGATCAACGGCACAGCCACGGTCGAAGGGACGTTCCACGTGGCGGTGTCCGCCAGCGACACCACCGATGGCGACATGCAAACGTTCATCTGGATCGTTAGCGCCCCCGGTACGCCGCTGCAAGTCAGCCTGCCCGCGCCCGTGGCCGCGCACACGGGCGCGGCCGTGAGCTTCCAGGCCAGCACCGGCAATGGCGTGGACACGCAATACAAGTGGGACTTTGGTGACGGCAGTGCCGAGACGCCGTTCAGCCCCGCGGCCGGCGCCAGCCACGTCTACAGCCGGGCCGGGGTGTTCCGCGTGAGCGTGACGGCGATCGACGCGCGCAATGTCCAGAGCCGCGTTTCGATGCAGCAGACTGTTTACCTGCCGGCCACTGCCGCCGGCCCCAGCGTATCAAGCAACCTGCTGTGGCAACAAGGCGCCAGCGGGCCACCACGCTTGTGGGTGGTGAACCCGGACAGCGACACCGTCACCGTGCTGGATGCCGGCTCGATGACCAAGCTGGCCGAGCTGCCCACCGGCAGCGCGCCGCGCAGCATCGCCCAGGCCAGCAACGGGCTGGTGTGGGTGAGCAACCAGGCGTCCAGC
>JANMYI010000409.1:0-5048 GCA_031381955.1 Burkholderiales bacterium | reverse complement strand
GCGCGGCGGCAGCACCTGCCAGCGCAGCCCCAGCCAGCCTGTGCCGATGTCAACGCGCGCACTGTTGTCAGCCAGTTGATGCGGCCGTGACTGCACCGCACCAGGAATCCAACGCAGCCAATCGGCCTGCGTGCAACCCATCTCACGCTCGAATTCGGCCGCGTAGAACGACTGCATCACGCACGCCCAGTGCAGCCCCGGCGGCCTGGCTGGGCTGGGCGGGCCGGCTCTCCCGGCGTGCGCGCGCTCACCGGCACAAGCGCTGGCCGGCGTCTACCCACCGGCAATCGGCGGCCAGATGGCCAGCACATCGCCTTCCACCAAGGCCTTGCTGCCGCGCTGTTCGGGCGGCACGAACACGCCGTTCACCAGCACCAGGTGCACCAGCTTCATGGGCAGGCTGAACGGCGCTATCACCTGCGCAATGGTGGCGCCTTCGGCCACCACCAAGGGCATCTGGTTGGCACTGCGTACATCAGCCGGCAGGTAGTCGCCCAGGCTGGCATACAGCTTGAAAGTGATCTGCATCGTTAGGGGTGCGGTCTCAGGCTCTTAACGCTCGCGCACCAAAGCATGGGTCTGCTGCGCTTGCGCACTGGCCAGGTAGGCCTTCATCAGCTGGGTCGGGTCAGCCTTCAGCTCAGCCTTCCATTCGCCCAGCTTCACGCGCCCTTCCACCAGGCCGCGCATCACGCCCACATGTTCGGTCCAGCCGATGCTGTTGCAGCCCACCAGGTGGTCGCCGGCAAACTGCAAGCTCAAGTGGCGGCCGGCGGCATGGTCGGTCAACTCAACTTGCTCGCCGCCCGCGTGGCCCTGCCAGTCGCCAAAGCTGGTCGACACCAAACCCAGCGTGTCGAGCACGTTGATCTGCGTCACGCGGGTCAGCGCCGTGGCCTTGCCGGCCATGTTCAACGCCGCCACGCGGGCCTGGTCGGCGGCGTTGGGCTGGATGGCGCTGACGATGGTCTTGCCGCTGGGCAGGTCGTAGGCTTGCGCGCAGTCGCCCGCGGCGTAGATGCCGGGCACGCTGGATTGCAGGAACTCGTCGGTCAGCACGCCTTGCTCGCACTTCACGTCGCTGTCTTTCAAGAAACCAATGTTGGGCCGCACACCGGTGGCGCTGATCACCAGGTCGGCGTCGAGCACCTGGCCGGTGGACAGCTTCACTTTCATCGCGCTGCCAGCGTCATGGCCCAGGCCCACCGCATTGGCCAAACGAGACATCAAACCCGGGTGGCCGGGCTCGATGGACTCCACCCGCGCGCCGGTGTGGACCTTCACGCCCTTGGCTTGCACCCAGTCCTTGAACATGCCGCCGGCAGTGGGGCCCATCATGCGCGGCACCATGCGGTCGCCCATTTCCACCACGGTGAGCTCAACGCCTCTGGCGGCCAGCGCTTCCATGATGATGCAGCCGATGAAGCCGGCGCCCAATTGCAGCACGCGCGTGCCCTTGCCGGCTTTTTGCATGATGGCGCGGGCATCGGCCAGGGTCCAGCAGGGGTGGACGTTGGGGCTGTCGATGCCCGGGATGGGCGGGCTGGCGGGGGACGAGCCCGTGGCGATGAGCAGGCGGTCGAACGGCAGCACCGTACCGTCTTCCAGCAGCACGTGCTTGCCCGCCACACCCACGCTCTTGGCACGGCCGCGCTTCAGGTCGATGCCCAGGTTGGCGAAGTGCGCCACCGAATGGCGCAGGTGCGTGCCTTCTTCCTTAACGTTACCCATGAGCAGGTAGGGAATGGCCATGCGCGAATAAGGCGCCTCGGGCTCGTCGCCCACCAGGGTGACCGAATCGTTGGGCGCTTGCTTGCGCAAGGTTTCGGCGGCGATCACACCGGCCGGTCCGGCACCAAGAATGACGTGTTTCATTTTTGTATTCCTCAAAACGACGCAAGGCGGTGCAATGACCGCCTTGCTGTGGCATTGAACGAAAAGTTATAGGCCCAGGCGGCTGCGCGTGTCGGTCTTGAGCGTGCCGTCGGCATGCCAGCCGCGCACTTCATAGTACTTGGGCAGCATTTCGGGCAGCTTGCTCACCAGGCCCTTGGCCGGGCCGGTCTTGGCCGGCTCGTTCAGCAGGCGCGGGGGCAGGTTGTCGTCTTTATTGGTGAAGCCGGCGCGGTTGTTGAAGTCGCGTTCCATGTTCCACACCCGCTCGCCGATCTTGGCCACGTTTTCCAGCGTGAACTCTTCGCCGCAAGCGGCGGCGAGTTGCGGCGCCAGGTCAGCCAGGCCCCAGGCGAAGGTGGTGAAGATGCACAGGCCTGATGAGTCGAACGCCGCCGTGGCGTCTTGAAAGGCCATCACCAGTTCGGGTTTGCCTTCGGCCACCAGCGGGTCGGTCTTGATCGGGATGCCCAGCACTTCAGACGCCACGGTGTAGCTGCGCAGGTGGCAGGCGCCGCGGTTGCTGGTGGCGTAGGTGAGGCCCATGCCCTGGATGCCGCGCGCGTCGTACGCCGGGAACTCCTGGCCCTTGACGCTCATGCTCAGCTCGGGGTGGCCGTATTTGGTGCACAGGCGCTTGCTGCCCTGGCCGATCTCTTTGCCGAAGCCCACGCCCGTGGCGGTCATTTCAGCCAACTCGCACAGCGCCTTGGCCGAGCCGAAGGGTGCCTCCAGCCCCAACACCTCTTTGCTGATCACGCCCATTTCATACAGCTCCATCACCGCACCAATGGTGGCGCCGAAGGAGATCGGGTCCATGCCGTGCTCATTGCACAGCACGTTGGCGTATTGCAGGGCGTCGAGGTCGTTCACGCCATTGGCCGCGCCCAGCGCCCAGGCCGCTTCGTATTCGAGGCCGCCCGAGGCCCCCCAGTATTGCGGCTTGTTAACGACCGAGAAGTGCCCCTGGTCGATCTTCTGGATGCGCCCGCAGGCGATGGTGCAGCCGAAGCAGGCCTGGTTGGTGATCAGCGGCTTCTTGCCATCGGTCTTGCGCGGCGTGGCCATGGCTTCGGCGGAGATGTCTTTGGCGCCTTCGAACTGGCTGTCGCGGTGGTTGCGGGTGGGCAGCGCACCGATTTCGTTGATCACGTTCATCAACACCTGCGTGCCATAGGTGGGCAGGCCCTGGCCGGTGACGGCGTTTTCGGCCAGGATCTTCTTCTTCTCGAAGGTGACGCGCATGAACTCCTTGGGGTTGGCAATGTTGCCCACGCCGATGGTGCCGCGCACGGCAATCGCCTTGAGGTTCTTGCTGCCCATCACGGCGCCCACGCCCGAGCGCCCAGCGGCGCGGTGCAGGTCGTTCACCACGGCGGCAAACAGCACGCCGTTTTCGCCCGCCCTGCCGATGCTGGAAACACGAATCAGCGGGTCCTGGTGCTGCTTCTTGATCGTCTCTTCGGTGTGGAACACGGTCTGGCCCCACAGGTGCGCGGCGTCGCGTAGCTCAGCCTTGCCGTCTTCGATGAACAGGTACACCGGCTTGGGCGACACACCTTCGAAGATGACCATGTCCCAGCCGGCCATCTTCAACTCGGCACCCCAATAGCCGCCGGAGTTGGAGCAGGCAATGGCGCCGGTGAGCGGGCTCTTGGTCACCACCGTGTAGCGCCCGCCGGTGGACGCCATGGTGCCGGTGAGCGGGCCGGTGGCCCAGATGATCTTGTTGGCCGCAGACAGCGGGTCGACCGTGGCGTCGATTTCGTCAACCAGATACTTGGTGGCCAGGCCGCGCGAGCCAATGTAGGCGCGCGCCAGATCCATGTTGAGGGGTTCAGACTTGACGGTGCCGGCCGTCAGGTTGACGCGGAGGATTTTTCCAGCCCATGACATTTGGTGGTCTCCTTAAGCTGAAGGCTGATTGCCGAGTTTGTCGGCCCAGGCCGCCATCTTGTTCAGGCCGGTCCAGTTGGCATCAACGTAAGTGATGGCGCCGGTGGGGCACGCTTCCACGCAGGCCGGGTTGCCGTCGCACAGGTCGCACTTTTGCACCTTGCCGGTTTCCTGCACGTAGTTGATGGTGCCGAACGGGCAGGCCACGGTGCAGACCTTGCAGCCCACGCAGGTGGCGTCGTTCACCACTTTGGCGCCGGTGACCATATTGACCGTGATGGCTTCCACCGGGCAGGCATGCAAGCACCAGGCTTCATCGCACTGCGTGCAGGTGTAGGGCACCTTGCGGCCGGTGTGATGAAAGTCGAACACCTTGATGCGGCTCTTGGCCGGCGCATAAGTGCCGTAGTTTTCGTAGCTGCACGCCATTTCGCACTGCAGGCAGCCGGTGCACTTTTCGGCATTGAGGTGCAAGGTCTTTTGCATGGTTTCCTCTGAGGGTTGTGGGGCCGGCGCCCGCGCGCCGCAGCAGCGCGCATTCGACGTGAGCACGTGAAGCTGTATGTTGCGAAGCGCTTGCCCATCGGGATACCTAGGCAAAACCCTAGCGGTGTGCCATCGCGCGACAGGCACGCCGCAGCGCAGCCGGCGGCCAGGCTTGGCCCACAATCCCGCCCGCAGCGCAATGGCCGGCCAAGCAGCTATCGCGCGAACCTGGAGACCCGCATGGCCCACACCCCGCAACCCCATGTTTGGACGCCACGCGCACGGCGCCATGCGCAACAACTGGCACGCCCCATCGCCGCATCGCTGCCGCTCAGCGAGGCCCATGTCGAATCCATCGAGCACTCGCACGAACGCTGCGCTGCCTTTGGTTTGTCGCGCATCGAGCGGCTCGATTTCTCCCCGGTGGCGCGCGCCGACCTGAACCTCTCGCGGGAGCGCAACCGGCGGCTGCATGAACATGCCGCGCCGGTGATGGAAATGCTATACGAGCAGATCGTGGCGTCGCAAAGCATGGTGGTATTGACCGACGTCACCGGCACGATCCTGCATTCCATCGGTGATGATGATTTTTTGGGCCGCGCCGCCAAGGTGGTGCTGGCGCCGGGCGCCAATTGGTCGGAGCAGGCCAGGGGCACCAACGCCGTGGGCACCGCGCTGGTGGCCGAGGTGCCCACGCTGGTGCATGCCGACGAGCATTTTCTGCATGCCAACCACTTTCTCACCTGCTCGGCCGCGCCGATCCTCGACCCGCG
>JANMYI010000397.1:0-3175 GCA_031381955.1 Burkholderiales bacterium | reverse complement strand
GCCGAGAAGACGATCGGGATGCTGGCAGTGGCAGCCTGTGCGGCCAGTGCCGCCCGGTCGCCACCGCTGGCCACCAGCACGGCGACCTGGCGCCGCACCAGATCGTTGGCCAACTCCGGCAGCCGCTCGTAGCGGCCCTCGGCCCAGCGGTATTCGATGGCAACGTTGTGCCCTTCGACGAAATCAGTGTCGCCCAGGCCTTGGCGAAAGGCCGCCACCAGGTGCGTGAACGCCGCTGGTGATGCGCCGCTGAGAAATCCGATCAGCGGCAGGGCCGGCTGCTGCGCGCGGGTGCTGGCGGGCAGGGCGGCGGCGGCGCCAAGCGTGGTGAGGAGGTCGCGTCGGTTCATTGAATCACCTCATCGGCACGCAGCAACAGCGTTTGCGGGAGGGTGATGCCCAGCGCCTTGGCTGCCTTCAGGTTGATGGCCAGTTCGATCTGCGTCGGCTGCTCCACCGGCAGATCGCCGGGATTGGCACCCTTGATGATCTTGTCGACGTAGGCGGTGATCCGACGCATCTCGTCGGTGGTGTTCGGCCCATAGGACATCAGCGCGCCGCCATGCACCCAGCCGCTGGACTGGAAGATTGCCGGCAGGCGCTCGCGCAGCGCGAAGCCCAGGATGCGCTCGCTCTCGCGCAAGACGACCGCCTGGTCGAAGACGATCAGACCACCCGGGCGCAGGCTGCGAATCTGCGCCAGCGCCGCGTCCAGCGCAGGCGCACCCTGCAGCCACACCGGCTGGACGCGAACGCCGAGACGGCGGCCAGCCGCTTCGACGCCCGCAAACGCCCGTTCGAATAAAGGCGACACGCCCGACCTGCCGCCGCTGCTCACGATCAACACCGCCACGCTGGCCAGCCCGGGCACCGCTTCACGCAGCAACTCCAGCCGCTTCGGGTCGAGCTCGGCGGTGATGGTCGAGCGGCCGGTGATGTTGCCGCCCGGGCGCGCCAGGCTGGCTACCAGGCCAGTGCCTACCGGGTCGGACGCCGAAAAAATAACGATCGGGATCGTCGCCGTCGCCTTTTGTGCGGCCATTGCGCCTGAGGTGCCCCCGACCAGCAGCAGATCGACCCGGCTCGCGACCAACTCGTTGGCGATTTCGGCATAACGCTCGTTGCGCCCGTCGACGGAATGTTCTTCAAGGCGGTAGTCCCGCCCCGCCAAGTAGCCCCGTTCGCGCATGGCGTCGTGAAACGCCGCCACGCCGGCCGCACGCACCGGATCGCTGCTCGACGGGCGCGGCACGATGAAGCCGATGCGCCAGGCCTTGGCGGGCTGAGCCGCCGCAATGCCAGCCGCGGCAAATGCGCTACCCGCCAGCGCGGCAATGAACGGACGCCTACTCACTGAATCACCCGTTCGACACACAGCCGCAGTGAATGCGGGAACGCCATGCCCAGCGCCTTGGTGGCCCCTGGTTGGTCGGCAAAGCCGCGCTGCCTGAGCAGGGCCATCGACTGTGATACGAACGTAATACAATTGCCGGGCAGCAAGGGAGCACCCGCCATGGCCATTTCAGTCCGCTTGAAACCCGAGATCTCGAAGGTGCTGGAGCGGGAGTGCAAGCGCCAGCACAAGACACGCACCGCGCTGATCCATGAGGCGCTGGCGGCATACCTGCAGCCACCGCGCGCCAGGCTCGGCGATGTGATACGCGAGGTGCTCGCCGATTCACCGCAGGGCTTGGGGCTGGAACGCCACCAGCCGCAGGCGGCCGACCCGCGCGAATGGGGGCGCTGATGCACTACATGCTCGACACCAATACCCTGATCTACGTGCTCAACGCCCGGCCGCAGCACCAGGCCGTGCTCGACCAGTTCAATCAGCACGACCCGCGCAACCTGTGCCTGTCGTCCATCACCCTTGCCGAACTGCGCTTCGGGGTCGAACAAAGCGAGCGGCGCGATTCGACGCAAGGCAAACTGAACCGCGTGATTGCGGCGCTCAGCGTGGCGCCGTTCGAAGAGCGCGCGGCGCGCGCCTACGGCAGCTTGCGCGCGCAGCTGCAAGCCGACGGCACGCCCATCGGCCCGCTCGACACGCTCATCGCGGGGCACGCGCTGAGCCTCGGCATGACCCTGGTCACCAATAACACGCGCGAGTTCAGCCGCGTGCCCGGGCTGCGCATCGAGAACTGGATTTCGGCCTGAGGCCGCGGCGGCGCGAAACGACCCGTGCGCAGATCCGTGCGCTGAACCGCTTAGCCGCCACAGGGCGTTCATTCGATCACCCTGTCCGCACGCAGCAAGATGGAACGCTGGACGGTGATGCCAAGGGCCTTGGCCGCCTTCAGGTTCACGACCAACTCGAACACGGTGGGCTGCTCGACCGGGATGTCGGCCGGCCTGGCGCCTTTGAGAATTTTGTCTACCAACTGGGCCGAGCGGCGCAGTTGATCGGCTAGCGACGCGCTGTACGCAAACAAGGCGCCAGCCTCGACCATCGACGCGCGGAGCCCGACAACCGGCACGTGCCCGCGATTGGCCAGTTCGATCAGGCGGGTACGCAGATTGAGGGCGATCGATGAGGTCCCGTAAATCGCATCGACGTTCTGCCCCAGCAGCTTGGACACTGCCGCATCGAGCTCGAGTGGGTTCGACGCTTCAGCCGTGACGAACGTCAGACCCAGTGCCAGGGCCAGGGCCACGGGCGCAAGCGCGTTGCGGTCGGACGCGAAATTCGATTCAGTCGGGTCGCCCAGCAGCCCGATTCGTTTGGCGCCGGGCAGGATTTCGCGCGACAGTTGAATGCGCTTGGGCGCGAGCGAATCGACGCCGTTGGTGAGCCCGGTCGCATTGCCGCCCGGCCGTGCGAGGCTGGCCACCAGGCCGGCACCCACCGGATCGCCGCCACCCACGAACACGATCGGGATCGCGCGCGTGGCCTGCCTGGCGGCCACGGCCGTTGTGTAGGGTGGCGCAAAGATCAACTCCGGCTTGCGCACCACCAGCTCGGCCGCAAGCCTGGGCAGGCCTTGCTGCTGGTCGTCGGCATAGACCCGGTCGTAGGCAATGGTTTGTCCTTCGATCCAGCCGATTTCGCGCCCAGCACGCGCGCGAAGGACGAGGTCACCCTCAAGCCCTTCTTCGACCAGATGCGCGAAATCGGCTGGATCGAAGGACAAACCATTGCCTACGACCGGGTCTATGCCGACGACCAGCAGCAAGG
>JANMYI010000384.1:0-1804 GCA_031381955.1 Burkholderiales bacterium | reverse complement strand
GGGGCGCAGTGCCTTCGTCGTGCTCGACACCGCGCCGACCGGTCATTCACAGCTGCTGATGGAAGCCACCGGCGCCTACCACCGGCAAATGCTGCGCGAGTTCGAGGGTCACGGCGCCGGCCGCGTCGTCACGCCGCTGATGCGGCTGCAAGACGCTGCGTACACCAGGATCATTCTGGTGACCTTGCCCGAAGCGACGCCCGTTTCGCAGGCCGCTGCCTTGCAGGACGACCTGCGCCGCGCCGGCATCGAGCCCTGCGCGTGGGTGCTCAACAAGAGCGTTCTGGCGGCCGGCACGAACGACCCGTTGCTGGCGGCGCTGACGGGCTGACCGCTGCCGGCGCATGCGCCACAGCGTTGCGCCACAAAGTTGTCGCCAACGGGCGGCAGGTTGGCTACCATCGATCTCCCAACTCACAGGAGATGACCATGACCACGCAAGAACTCGCGACCGCCTTTGCTGCGCTGTGCAAGGCAGGCAAATTCGAAGAGGCCGGCAAACAGTTTTGGTCCGACGACATCGTGTCGTGTGAACCCATGCCCGGAGACATGGCGCGCATCCAGGGCCGCGCCGCGGTGGACGCCAAGGGCGCCTGGTGGTACGCCAACCACGAGATCCACAGCGTCAAGACCGAAGGCCCCTATGTGCACGGCGACCAGTTCATCCTGCGCTTCCAGATGGACGTGACACCCAAGGGCGGCGCCCGCATGCAGATGGACGAGATGGGTGTGTACACGGTGGCCAACGGCAAGGTGGTGGAGGAGCGGTTTTTCTTCGGGGGGTGAGGCTGCGGCAGCTGCCGCGCAGTCTGACATCGCTTCGAGCCGCCAGGTGGGCCGACTTTAGAATGGGCCGAGCCCACCCCCCCATGACCACCCCCGAAGCCCGAGCCAGACAAACCATCGACGCGCTGCTCACGGCCGCTGGCTGGCAGGTGTGCAACATGGCGGATGCCAACATCCACGCCGTCCAAGGCGTGGCGATCCGCGAGTTCCCCCTGGCGCCCGGGTACGGGTTTGCCGACTACCTGCTGTACGTGAACGGCAAGGCCGCCGGCGTGATCGAGGCCAAGAAGGAGGGCAGCACCCTCACCGGTGTGGAGGTGCAGTCGGCCCGGTATGCCCAGGGCCTGCCCGCCACGCTTCCGGCCTGGGTGCGGCCCTTGCCATTCAGCTACGAATCCACCGGCGTTGAGACCCACTTCACCCAGGGGCTGGACCCGGAGCCAAGGGCGCGTTCGGTGTTTGCGTTTCACCGGCCTGAAAGACTGGGTACCTATTTGCTATATCTGCCCGCTGCGGCCATTGCTTCAACAACCGGGGCAGCTTTGCATGGATAAGTCACTCCTGAGCGAACGCGACATCTGCACCAAGTTCATCACGCCAGCGATAGGCTTGTCCGGTTGGGCCCTGCATCAATTCCGGGAAGAGGTGCCACTCACCGATGGCCGGGTCATGGTCCGTGGCAAGTTGGCGGCTCGCATCAAGAACCCAGACGCAAAAGGCGGCCCAAAGCGCGCTGACTACGTGCTCTATGGCCGCCCAGGCATCCCTATCGCGGTTGTGGAGGCCAAACAAGCCAGGTTCAGCGTCGGGCACGGTATGCAGCAAGCGCTGGGATATGCGGAAATGCTCGATGCCCCTTTTGCCCTGAGCAGCAATGGCGAAGGATTCCTACTTCATGACCGCACCGGCATCACGCAACCCGTGGAGCGGGCTTTGTCACTGGATGCGTTCCCGTCATTGGATACTCTTTGGCCGTTGTACCAACAATGGAAGGGCCTCACCACCAGCACGGCGATAA
>JANMYI010000375.1:0-2247 GCA_031381955.1 Burkholderiales bacterium | reverse complement strand
CTGATCAACTGGGGTTTTGCTTCTGACAATCTCGGTTGAGCCTGCGTCTGAACCTCGAACTTAGGGTAAAACGTGCGGTGTCGCACAGACTTGGAAGTTAGGTGTCTCTAGCCTGCATCTGCGAGTTACAGCACGGCCTTCAACTTCTGCCCCAGGCTTGGCTGGCAGTATCTTCAGGAAAGAGCGTCATGGCTTTGATTTCGCGCCCCGTTTTTCAACGCTTGTTGCGCTATGCCGTGGCTGCGGTTGCCGCCATGGCGGCGTTCAATGGTGCCTACGCGGAGCTTTCGCCCTTCACTCTCGCACCCGGCGGCGTTCTTGGGCTGGCAGGATTGGCTTTCACTGGCGACAACTTCTTAATTCGCGACTAGTCAATCAGCCAAATCCCCAATGTGGTTTGGCGTGTCGCGGGCGGTTCAGCGCGCCGCGTTTCGCCTTTGAGTGTGTGCCAGCGCACAGACGCGTACGCTCGCGGCGGTTAAGTTGAGTGCCTTTTCTACAACTTGGCGCGCCGCGGCCACGCCTGCGCCGACGCCATGCTGCAAGGCACACCCCGAACCCTGATTGCGCCACGTGGCGGGCTGCCGCGCTCCCAGCTTGCCGGTCGAAGGAGCGACATTGAAGGGTGACACCATCATTGGCGTGCCCTTCGAGCCGAACCATGCGCTGCGCTCGCTGCTGCAAGACGGCGCACCACCCGATGAAGCCGCGGGCGACGAGATCACGCGGCGATTGTTCAAGATTCGCAGTGCCGACACGCCAGGCCAGCGCGGCTCGGCCAGCGTGCTCATCAACCGCATGTACGCCCACCGCGGCTACCTCAGCACCGGGCTGCCGGCTGCGCCTGCACCCTCGCGCATCACCTTGGTGGCGTGCGAGCATGAGCACACGATTGGCACCATCACCATCGGGTTCGATTCGGCAGCCGGGTTGCTGGTTGATGACTTGTTTGTGCAGCAAGCGAATGAACTGCGCGCGGCCGGCCGCAGACTTTGCGAGTTCACAAAATTGGCGATGGACAGCGTTGTGCGTTCCAAGCGGGTGTTGGCGTCGCTGTTTCACGTGGCCTACATCTATGCGCATCGCATCAAGGGCCTGGACGACTTGCTGATCGAGGTCAATCCGCGCCATGTTCGCTACTATGAAAACATGCTGGCCTTCACCGTGGTGGGCCCTTCGCGGCTGAACCCGCGCGTGAATGCGCCGGCCGTGCTGATGCGGTTGGACTTCGCGCTGGCGCATGAACAGATCGACCGCTTCGGCGGCCGTCCGCAAGAAGCGAAGACCAATCGCTCGCTGTACCCGTTGTTCTTTTCCGTTGCTGAAGAAGCCGGCATCGTTGGGCGCCTGAGGGCCGCGCACAGCGATTCGCTGCCACCGCCGGGCTGGGAGGCATCGAGCCCGGGCGCGTTGCCGCGTCATTGAGGCCTGCACAGCGTGGCTTCCAGCGGCGAGTTCTCCTACGACCAGGCCTTTGCCCGCAACCTGGGCTGGCTCACTGAAGCCGAACAAGCTCATCTGAAACGTTCGCGGGTGTGCATTGCCGGCATGGGCGGGGTGGGCGGTGCTTACATGTTGACGCTTGCCAGGCTGGGCATCGGCGCTTTCTCGATCGCTGATTTCGACCACTTCACGCTGGCCAACTTCAACCGCCAGGTCGGTGCCGGCGTGAGTTCGCTGCGGCAGCCCAAGGTCGACGTCATGCTTGCGCTGGCACGCGACATCAACCCCGAGCTGGATGTGCGCGTCTTCCCGCAAGGCCTGGACGCCTCCAATGTGGACGCCTTTCTGGCCGATGGCAACGTTTACCTCGACGGCCTGGACTTTTTCGCCCTGGACATTCGCGCCCGCGTCTTCGCGCGGTGCGGGCAGCAGGGCATGGCCGCGGTGACGGTGGCGCCGCTGGGCATGGGCGCGGCGTTGCTGAATTTTGTGCCCGGCGGCATGAGCTTCGAGGGCTACTTCCAGCTCGCCGGGCACAGCGCGCGGGAGCAGGCCTTGCGCTTCTTAGTGGGCCTGTCGCCGGCCATGCTGCAAATGCGCTACCTGGTGGAGCCCGGGCGGGTTGACCTGGCCACCGGCAAGGGGCCGTCAACCGCCATTGGCGTGCAACTCTGCGCCGGTATCGCAGCCACCCAGGTGTTGAAGCTGTTGCTGCGCCGCGGTGAGGTGGTGGCGGCCCCGCATGGGCTGCATCTTGATGCCTTTCGCAATCGGCTGGTGCGCACCTGGCGCCCCGGCGGCAAC
>JANMYI010000367.1:0-3173 GCA_031381955.1 Burkholderiales bacterium | reverse complement strand
GCGCCAGGCTCCAGTCGCTGGCGCTGTAGGGCGTGCCCAGGTCGTAGCGGCCGCTGGCGGCCAGCACCTTCAGGTGCGGCGCGCGGCGCAGCGCGCGGCCCAGGTCGGTGCTGGTGCAGGTGTACGACAAGCCCTGCGTATCGCCGCGGTTCCAGTTCCAGTCCTTGTTCACTTCCATCGACAGCACCTCGAACTTCTGTTCGCTGCGAAGGCCCAGGCTCTGCCCGTAGTAGGCCAGTGCGGCCATGGTGTACGGGCCGGCGATGGCGTCGATGCCCGGGTCGAATTCCCACTCGCGGGTGCGGCTGGCGGCCATGGGGCCGGTGATGCGCGCTTCCAGCCGGCCCATGATGCGGCCTTGCTCGCGCATGGCTTCGAAGAAGAAAGTCTCGTCGCTGATGCGCAGGTTTTTTTCTTCCACCAGGCGGCGCGGCAGGCCGGTCAATTCAGACAGCCTGCGTGCCACGCGGCTGCGCCGGGCTTCGCTCACGTTCGAGCCGGCATGCAGCGCCGACAGGTACTCTTCCATCACGAAGCTCTCGGCCGCGGCGCGCGCTGCTTCGCTCGAAGCGCCCAACGGCCCTTTCAACAGGCCGTGGTACTGCGCGGCATTGGCAAAGCCAGGCAGGAACAAGGCATAGGGCAAATCATTGCGTGGCGCGAAGACGATGCTTTGCAAGTCCATCGCGCAGCTCACCAGCACCAGGCCCGACAACGACACGCCCATGGCGATGAGCTTGTCGGCCATGCCCGCGCCGCGCGTGGTGCCGTAGCTTTCGCCGGCCAGGTAGACCGGCGAGCCCCAGCGCTGGTGGCGCGTGAGCCAGACGCGGATGCATTCGCACAGGGCCTCGATGTCGCCATCCACGCTGAGCAGCTTCTTGCGCGCCTCGGCGCTCGCCGCGAGCGACCAGCCGGTGTGCGGCGGGTCGATGAAGACCAGGTCGAAATGCTCGAACCAACTGGCCGGGTTGTCTTCCACCGCATACGGCGGCTGCGGCGCGCTGCCGTCGTCGTTGATGACCACGCGCTTCGGGCCCAGCGCGCCGAATTGCAGCCAGATCGACGCCGAGCCCGGCCCGCCGTTGAAGGCAAAACACACCGGGCGCTGCGCCGGCACCGCGCTGTCCAGCACATAGGCGGTGCTGAACACCGCGGCCTGCGGTTGGCCGTTGGCGGCCAGCACGGGCAGGAAGGCGGCGTCCACGGTGTAGGCCAGCGTGGTTTGCGCCAGGCGCAGCCGTTCGCGGTGGCGCGCGCCGGCGCGCGCCAGCAGTTTTTCAACCTGCTCGCGGGCACGGTTGTCGGCCTCGCTGGCCGGCGCCAGGTTCGCCGCGGCGGGCGGGGTGGGGGTGGCGTCAGCCAATGCGATCTCCTCGTTTTAATGTTTTACTGAAGCAAGGCCGCGTAGCGCGCCAGGTCGACATTGCCGCCGCTGACGATCACGCCCACGCGCTGGCCGGCCAGCGGCAGCACGCGCTGCAACACCGCGGCAGCGGCCAGGCAGCCGGTGGGCTCCACCACCATCTTCATGCGCTCGGCAAAAAAGCGCATGGCTTGCACCAACTGCGCATCACTCACCGTGACCACGTCCTGCACCAGCGCCTGAATCACCGGAAACGTTAACTGGCCGCTGTGCTGGGTTTGCGCCCCGTCGGCAATGGTGCGCGGGGTGTCGATGTGGATGATGCGCCCGGCCTTCAGGCTTTGCCGCGTGTCGTCACCCGCCTCGGGCTCGACGCCGAAGATCTTGATGCCCGGGCTGGCCGCCAGCGCCGCCACGGCGCAGCCGCTGATCAGCCCGCCGCCGCCCACGCACACCACCAGGGCATCGAGCGGGCCCGTTTCTTCAATCACTTCCAACGCCGCCGTGCCCTGCCCGGCCATCACCGCGGCGTGGTCGTACGGCGGCACCAGGGTCATGCCGCGCTCTTGCGCCAGGCGCGCGGCCAGGGCCTCGCGGTCTTCGGTGTAACGATTGAAAAGCATCACCTCGCTGCCCGGGCGGCCTTGCTGGTAGGCGCGCGTGGCGGCCAGCTTGGCCGGCGGCGCGTCTTCGGGCATCAGGATCACGCTGGGCAGGCCCAGCAACTGCGCGGCCAGCGCCACGGCCTGGGCATGGTTGCCGGATGAAAACGCCAGCGCGCCACCAGCGCGCTGCGCGGGCGTGAACTGGGCCAGCGCGTTGTACGCGCCGCGGAACTTGAAGGCGCCCATGCGCTGGAAGTTTTCGCACTTGAAGAACAACTGCGCGCCGCTCAAGGCGTCTGCCGTGTTCGAGCGCAACACCGGGGTGCGGTGCGCCACGCCGCGCAGGCGCCGCGCCGCGGCAACCACGTCTTCATTGTTGATGGCCAAGGTCATGGGCGCAGCATAGCCGAGCACTTGCACCGCACCAGACTGGCCGGCAATGCCCGTGCTGTTTGCGCGACCGGCCTCGGGCCGGCTTGCCTATCGTGCGCGCCATGCACAAGACCTTGGCCAGCCCGCCCCTGATCAGCGCTATGCCGGCCCAGCACCTGCACCCCGAGCCCTACGCCCTGCCCGTTGCCGACATGCTGGGCGCGGACCACCACGACCGCCTGGCGTTGCTGGACTTCGAGCAGTTGATGCGCACCCAAGGCCTGGCGGTGGATTTGCGGCGCTTGCAGCACGACCCCTGCTATGCCCAGCACTGCCTGGGCCGGGCGATTGAAACGCCAGACGCCGATTTGCGCCGCCTGGCCCGCCGCTTGTCAGCCTCGTTCATCCTCGACGCCTGAAGCGCGTGCCGGCCGGCGGCGCCCGGCTGCGAAGTCAAGGCCCCTGGAAACCGCCGGCTCGATAGGTCAGCACCAGCGTGTCGCGCCAGCCCGGGGCGTTCGCATCCTGCGGCTGGATCGGCGTGGTCTCGTGGGTCACCTTGGCATCGTCGAGCAGCAGGCAACTCAGCGGCTCGGCCAAGGTGAAGCGCTGACCCTGCGGGCCGGCAGCGTCGAACACCCGCGTCTCGCCGCCCTTCACGCCCTGACGCGCCAGCAGCATCACCGCCACCAGGTCCACGCCGTCGCGGTGCGCGCCTTCGGGCGTCGGCCGGCCGATGCCTTCGCTGCCGGTCTCGATGCGGAAAGTGTGCGCCTCGACGAACCAGCGCTGCGCGCCGCGCTGCGCGCTGGCGCAGCGACCCAGCGAAG